>JAWOEV010000216.1:0-3378 GCA_046482565.1 Lentisphaeria bacterium
ACAAGGAAATCCTCGCCGCGCTCGAGGCCGGCGACGCCGCGCGGGCGGGCGAGGCGATGGCACGCGACGTGGCCGACGGCATGGCGCTCCTGTGCCGGCCGCCAGGTGATTCGATTGACACCCCCTGATTTGATCATATTCTGCCCCCCGACGCGACCCGGCCGCCGCCAATGAGATGCGGGCCTTCATCGATTACACCGAGAAAAACTGGCCCCTCACCCGTTCCAAGCCGGAGGTGATCGGAAAGATTTTCGAATTGATTACCGCCGCCCGAGAAGCGGCCGGGCCGGAGGGATTGTACAGGGAACGCATTCAACTCATCATCGACTACATGGAACCGTTGAAGGGCATCCGTGAGCAGTTGAAGGTTGGGCGCAAGGAGAATCCGGTCGCCGCGTTTGCCGAGGTCGATGAAACCGACATCAAGCTCGACGGCAGGTTGAACGAATCGGTATGGGACAAAACCGAGACTTATGAACTGAAAGACATCGTCACCGGCGAAGACGTCGAAAACGGGACGACATTCAGCGTGGCATGGGCCGGCGACAGCCTCTATTTCGGCATACGGTGTGAGGAGCCGGACATGGACAAGCTTGCTATCCCCGCCAAAAAAAGCGGCGACTTGACATTGTTCGACGGTGACTCTGTCGAAATCCTCCTGGAGACACCCAGTCACGCCTATTACCAGATCGCAATCGATCCGAAAGGGCACGTCAACGATCTGGACCGCCCCAACTCGATCCTCATCGGCAAGACCGGCAAGTACAAAACTGAATGGGAGGCCGGCGCGACCGTCGCCACAAACCGGGGAAAAAATTTCTGGAGCATCGAGGCACGAATTCCCGCCATGGGCGCCAACCAGGAGAAAATCCTTGCTGATTTCGGCGTGTCCGGCGACAAGCCCACAAAGGACAGGCCATGGTATTTCAACGTCTGCCGATCCCGTAAAGTCGATATGGAAAAGCGGTACTACTCAGCCTTTTCACCTACGGGTGAACACGGCTTCCATTACATGCGCGGGTTCGCAAAGTTGATCCCCCAATGACAGCCGGGGGTTGTTAATAGGGGACTGGAATGGAACAAAAGGTGTCAGGTATAAAGATTCTGCGGCAGAAAAATCAGCAACAGGGATAAATGGGTACACGGATTCTGCTAAGATAGCTACAGATGCTGGTGGAGAGTTTGTGTTGTCTATTATGGAAAGGAAAATGGTTTCAGGTGGAGATAAGGCGCATGGGGGAGTAAAATATGGTTTCAGGTTTCAGGCGGGTTCAGCCAGATCTGGAACGCTGTTCTGCAGATTCTTTGGAAGAAACGCTTGAGGTAAAGCTTCCGGTCACCGAGCGGCGCCGGCACGTTGCTGAAGACCATGCGCCATACGAATCAGACACCAAGCTATGTTCGCCCGGCTGGCCTCTGACACCTGAAACCTGAGCCGAACGAAGTGAGACAGGCCCCAGCACTGTTGGACAGTGGTGGGGCAGTGACCGAAGGGAACGGCACCGCCCCGCGACTGCGGGGCAGAGGCTGCGCGAGAGCGCAGCAGTGACCGAAGGGAACGACAACCCAGGGGAGATCACTTATTTCGTTACAAGTAGTTGATGAAAATGGGTTAAGTTCTTGGATGGAACTTAAGTTTTGACAAAACACTAACACATGAAAGGCGTACACATCATGAACAAACATCACGCAACAAAAATATCACTTATCATTGCTCTCCTGATCGCGGGCGCTGTTTCCATCTCCGCCGCCTACATCGAAGACCGTGAAGCGGCTATGAAATTGAAACGCCAGGGGGAAACAGAAGCCGCACTTGAAGCGTTCCAGAAAATGGCCGAAGCGGATGTCACCGAGGTGCAGAAATCGGATGCGCTCGAACAAGCCGTGCTCTGCCTGATCAAGATGAAAGACTATGAGAACGCTAAAGAAAAAGCGGACCAAATTCCGATCCAGGGCGTTTCCGATCTCTGCCACATGCGCATACTCAACGCACAGGGAAAGCATAAAGCGATCATAGAACAGTTCGGTGATGCGAAGATCAACGAATGGCCGCCCATGTGGCGCGGGCACGGCTACGTTCTGCGCGGCAATGCCGCTCATCGTACAGGCAAAGGCGAACTTGCCGCCTCCGACCTGGAGGAAGCGATGGTGTACGCCGCCACATTCGGTAACCTGAAGCATGATAAGTCGCGAGCGCTTAACGCTCTCGGCCAGATATACCGCGATCTGCTGAAAGACGACGAAAAGGCGATTGACGCCTTCCGGCGTGCACAACAAGTCGGGGCCAACTCTAAGGGCACGCGCGCCACGTTTGCCATCGCTGACATTTATCTTGAACAGGACAAACCGGACAAAGCGGTTGCGGTCGTCAAAGACTGGACAGAAAAGGTGACGCCCCAAAGCTTCGGGAGCGCTTATTGGCAGAAAAGCCTGCTCACCGGCGCTGTCCGCGTGTTTGTCGCCGCCGACAGAAAAGAGGAGGCTGTTGCCGCGTGCAAAGAAGCACTGGCGGCGGATAAGATCAAGCCCAAAGTAAAAGATTATTGCAGGAAAAAACTGGCCGAGTTGCAGGGAAAAGACGCAGGCGCAGAGAATGACGGAGAAAAATAAAGACCGATTTTGCCGCATCAAAATCGCTCATACGAGTCGAAGATCCCGGCCTCGTAGAGTGTCGGGACCAACCCACCGGGTGCGAGCCCCCCGGACACCCCAGTGGGGAGACTTAAAGTAATACCTTTTTTTGGAGATGCGCCCGGCCTCGGGCGCATATGTGGCGGAGGCCCGCCACATCTCCAGAGGTGCGATCGGGTGACTGTACATCCTCGTGGTCAAGTCTCATCAAGAGACCAATCGCGGATCAGCGGCAATTACCCGCTCAATGCAATTGTACCCGCTCCATGCAATGGTCTCATACGAGCGGTACCTGTCCAAAGACAGCCATTTAGTCAAAAATAGATATCACGAAGTCAATATCTGACATTGCATTTCACGGTAAAAAAAAGTATTATAAGACGGTATAGATGAAGATTGCGTAACGTTGTTGAAAAAAAGCACAGGAGAGCCAACATCATGACACCACGGACAGAGCGCAGAACTTGGAACATACCTGAAATTTCTGTTTGAAACTCAAATGGTAATTTCATTGTAAAACGAAAAAAATAAGTGCCAATTAATAAAAGCAGAATCCATGAAATTAAATTTTACGAAAGCAGAAGAGGCATTTTTTAACGAATCGAAGCTAAAAAACATTACAACCCGGCTGCCATATATCACGGTCGACAGTTTTCCGAAGCTGGGACTGCTCTCCGCAATCAGCTTTCTCGAATGGGCTTCTGAAAACCCTGATGGAGTGGTTTCTTTGCCAACCGGTAAAACAGC
>JAWOEV010000218.1:0-8710 GCA_046482565.1 Lentisphaeria bacterium
GTGAACAGCCCCGACGATATCTCGATATAACCGGGCGAGGTCTTAAGTCCGGTGACGGGACCCGCCCCGGGTCCCGTATTACTTAACAAGCAGGAAAAGCAGAATGGCAAACAACAACCCGCCCCCCAACCTTATTTTTATTTTCGCCGACCAAATGCGGGCGCAGGCGCTGGGCTGTTACGGCAACGAGATTGTGCCGACACCCAATTTTGACCGTATGGCTGACAACGGCATGGTTTTTGAAAATGCCATCAGTACGTGGCCGGTGTGCTCGCCGTACCGTGCCATGCTGCTGAGCGGTCGCCACCCCATGGCCAACGGGACCGTGAGCAATGATACCGGCATGCGCAACGATATCCCGACCATCGCGACCGCCTGCAAAGAGCAGGGCTATGAAACCGGCTACATCGGTAAGTGGCACCTGGAATGGAACCGTGATCCGTTCGTGCCGCAGCATCGACGGATGGGGTTCGATTACTGGGCCGTGAATAACTGTACGCACAAATACATGGACCATTTCTACTGTACCGATACGCCGGAAAGAATCCATTTCAAAGGATACGACGCGGTCGTGCAAACGGACCTGGCGATCAATTACATCCAGCAGAACAAAGACAACCCATTCTGCCTTTTTGTATCCTGGGGACCGCCGCATGATCCGTACAACCGGGTTCCGGATGAGTACAAAAAGCGAATTCCGTTGGAATCAATCGAGTTGCGGGATAACGTACCGGAACGGAGCGTTGTCGACCACCTCCTGGAGCGAGATGATCCCCCGGATAAACTCCTTGAGAAGAGGCAGAAGCGGCGAACGGTTGTTGAAGATGATGAAGCCCTCAAAAAAGAATGTTTACGGGGATATTACGCGCATACTGCCGCTCTCGACGACTGTATCGGCAGAATCCGTGACGCGTTGAAAGAGGCCGGTGTAGGGGACAACACGATTCTGGTGTTCGCCTCCGATCACGGCGATATGCTGGGCAGTCACCGTATGGCATCCAAGCAGAACCCGCACGAGGAATCGATAAAAGTCCCTTTCCTGGTGGAGTATCCCGCCGCCGTACCGGAGGGGCAGCGAACTGATGCGTTGCTGGCACCGATCGATATCATGCCCACCCTTTTGTCTCTGGCCGGGCAGGAATATCCGGAGGTGGACGGCAAGGATATTTCCGCGGCTGTACAGGGCGGGAGAGCCGATCAGCAGGATGCAGTACTCATCACCAAAATGCTGCCGGGCGGTAACCCCTACAATATGAATGCCGTCACCCCGTGGCGCGGCGTCCGTACCAAGCGCTATACATATGTGAACCTGCTGGGATACGGGCCGTGGCTGTTTTATGACAACCAGGAGGATCCATATCAACTCAACAACCTGATTAATCAGCCGGAGTACGCCGAATTGCAGCATGGATTGGAAAAACGCATGCGGGAACTGATGAAAGAGGCTGGCGACTCCGGTGATACACTGAAGATTGAAGAATATCGGGAAAGCAGGCGGCCACGAGCTGAACCATAGGGGGGGGACAAACATCGGACTATGGGACGGCTATAAGTTATTGGGAAAACGTTTTGAGGAGTCCGCCATTTAATTGATCACAAGGAAATAAAAATGCTCCTGTTAATTGCTTCGCATTTATGCTATTAGGTACTAGCCCAAGTTTCGCAACTTGGGCTATAAGTCGTTGCGCCGCAACGACCGGATTTCTTGTGGCACTACAAAACCGACGAATTTTTCATCGGTACTGACATTTTTGTGCCGGGCAGGTTTCCATGATCAACCCCCAGGGATACCACGATGCGCTGCCGTGGCTTTCCCTCCCGGTTACAGTAGGATTCGACCAGCTGCAGCGCTTCTCCCGAGCGAGTTGTCTTAATGCGAAAAAACATAATAAGAACAACATAACCCGGGTAAAAATATTTCAAGCTGTTGATTGGCACTACATAGCTTAAATGGAACTGCTTTTGTTGCAATGCAACGACTTATGACACAAAATTTCGCAAAAATTTTTTTTAGCCCGAATTTCTGCGAAAGTCGGGCTAGAAGAAATCTTTCGCTTCGTTCTGCGCTTCAACCCCATGCACCACTATCGCCACCCCGTCCCGGATGGCGGGGCATTGGTTCTGGCAGAAACCACAGCCGCGGCAGATTTCGGTATCGACGACGGGGCGTGGAATGCCATCTTCGCTTACGTCCTCGCCTATCGCCAAGTAAGGACAGTATTCCTGACATACCATGCAGTGTTCCTTGTCAGCCCAGGCCAGGCAGGCGTCTTCACGAACTTTGGCAATACCGATCTGTTTTGCATGTTTCTTTTCCTCAGACAGGCGGGTAATTGCACCGGTTGGACAGGTTTCTGTGCAGATTGTGCAAAATTCGTCGCAGTATCCGCGCGGCAGTGAACCCCCACGGGAAGATTGCCCCGCGTAGTGGCTGTAATCCAGCTCCGGCTGGAAGAATTGGCTGAAGTTACGATTGAACGGTGCTTTTACCCGAATGACCCGGGTTGGGCAGGCATCTACACACGCATAACAACGCGAACAGCGGGCCGCGAATTTCGCCGGGGTCCCGGCGCCCGGTGGCAGAATAGGCAAATCGGTTGTGGTACCGGCCGTCGTTTTCTCGAGAAAATTCAACCGTCGCATCAGTAGGGCAAGAGGAGTACCTATGGCAAGTCCCGTAATAATGTTCCGGCGGGTTTCCGGTTGCTTCAGGACAGGGCGGTTGCGCCGCGCGTAAACCAGATCAAAACAATATCCGAGAGGACAGAAGTGAGTACACCAGATGAACGGCTGAAAAAGGCTGAGAATAACAAAAACCGGGACCAGAACGCCGGGTACTACGGCCGCTGCCGATCCCACCCCGTTGATAAAAGGAGTCATGCGTCCAAAACTTGCTAAGGGATCCAGAAAAATAAAAATCGGCATGCCAGCAACTGCGCCGCCTAAAACAGCCCAGAAAATAATGCCGTTAAAACGAAATTTCAGCAACCTCTTTTTACGACTAACCTGGCTGGCCAAGGCATAAGCAGTACCCGCGGGACAAATCCAGCGGCAGAAAAAACGTCCCCGCCAGATGGCCAATGCTAAAACTGCCAAAGCCGGGCCGCCCCAGAACAGACCGCGGTACCAGGACATCTCCGATAAAGTTCCGGAAACTAACACCAATGGGCTGAGCCCCGGGAAGATGCCTGCCAGGGTTTCCGGGACAGGTCCCCCCAGAGTTAATAGTACAGCAACGGTTAGCAAACTCAGGCGCACTGTCCAGTGCAGTATTTTCTTAACCATTAATTAATAATCCTGGACTAAATTAACTTATTTTATTAACCGCTTAATACGCCGAATACGCGAAATCATGAAAGCGCAAATTACTTTTTCGGAGATTACATCTCGATCTGGTGGATATTCATTTGCTTGTGGTCAACCGTTCCGATCCCCATCTCGTGCGCCATCCGGAGGTATTTAACCGACTGCGGATTATCATGAAAAAGAGCCGCTGCTACGGAATCAGCCGCAACTTGGTCCGCTGATACGATCAACAGATCCGGTCGCTTCATATCGCGTGAGGGGCCCTGCGGGCCGCGACTCAGCATAATCCGGGTTGCGTCAACAATGCTCCATTGCGGTTTCATGAATGTGCTGAAGTCAGCTATGCATTGGTGCAAATTATTCCGGTGCCAGAAACCGCGATCCTGAACGGCGCCCATCCAGTTTTTCATTGCAATAGTGAGTTTGGCCCCGCCGTGATGCTTGGCGACCGGCATATTTACAACCAGATCGCTTTCGAGGAATGGTTTGGCCACTTGGGCTTTTGTAAGCGATTTGCCGTCGGGAATATCAACATCAGTGAAAAGTTGTTTTTCTTTTTTGAGATTAATCATCCGAGCACCGGTTTCTTCCGCCGCCTGCTGAATGCCGCTGCGCGTGAATGACTGCTCAGGACGTGCGCAGCTGTTTTCGGGTAAAACGACGTTTTTGACCCCGGCACGCTTGGCACCGCGGACAAATGCTGCAACCAAATCGGGGTGTGTGTTGGCCCCGATCGCTGGCTTACGGGCCCAGGCGGCGTTAACTTTGAGAGCCAGCTGGCCGACACCACCGGAAAAGCCGCCGCGTTCCTGGACAATTTCAAGTGCTTTCTTCATTAACGCACTCTTGTCCTCGCCGTGTATAACCCAGACATCAGTATTCGGTTTGTCAGCTGCAAAGACCCGGCCCGGCAAACTCCAAGCTGCCGCCCCCGCGAGCGCAGTTCTTATAAAATTCCGTCTTGAGAAAGTCACGGCATTTGAGTTGTACATAATCAGTTCCTTTGGTTATTGCCATAGTTTGTTGGCACGAATTGTTCGGAGTACATCGTTCTTAAGCTCCCTATACTTAAGCGCCCGCAATTAGCCGCACGGCATCACCGGTACCCATCTATACCGATTACGACGGTGTCTTAATCAATAGGTTCGGTGCAGGCCGATTACTACCCCCTGGATGGATACTTTGTCGAACGGATAGAATTGTGACTCATAGTCCGGGTTGGCGGGACGCAGCTCCACCTGATTGTTGTGGATGTACAGCGATTTTACCGTGGTCTCGTTTTCGACCAGGGCGACCACAATATCACCGATTGAAGCGGAAGCAGTTTCCTTGGCCAGAACAATATCCCCGTCAAGTATGCCCAGGTCACGCATGCTGTCACCGAAGACTTTCAAGCCGAATATCCGATGACCTCCGGCCCCTTTAGGCAGCAGGGCAGGATCAAACTGGATGTTACGGTCGACATGCTCTTCAGCCAGCAGAGGGGCGCCGGCGCTGATGCGGCCAAGTACCGGTATGCTGAGTGTCAGGGACATGTGGCGGGGGCGGTCGGTGGAACGCAAGAGAGTCAGACTTCTCGCCTTTGACGATCTTGTTACGTATTCCTTACGCTGCAGGGCACGGACATGAGCGAAGGCCGTAGGTGACTTGATCTTGAAGTGGCCCGCAATTTCATAGACAGTGGGCGCCATTCCTTCATGATTAGAAAACTCCTCGATGTAGTCCAGGATCTCCTGTTGTTTTTTTGTCAAACCTTTCACGGGCATCTCCTTTTGTTGCTAATAATATTATTACAGGCTCATGTGAAATACAACACTCCGCAATTCTATCCAGCCATAATTAGCTCTCATTTATTCGCTATGTAATAAAATATAGTTAATCTATTAAATATGCAAATTGCTTTTGCCAAAATGAATTATAGAGCAAGGCCTTTAATCTTTGCCTCAGGTATTTATATTGTATAAACAATAGATCCAGATAAATGTGTGAATTTGCCCAGTGCCTAATTGAGTAAATACAAAGTAATTGATTAAATTAGGCACTGGTACTAAAACCGCGGAGACTGATTATGAAAAAAGTATTGATCCCGACCAAATTGCAACCTGTAGCCAAAGAAATGCTTGAAGCCAAGGGGCTTAGCGTTATTCACGACAGCGCTACGCCGCTTGAAAAACTTATTGCCGAGCATCCTGATACAGAAGCGCTTATCGTTCGGAGCAATAAAATTACGGCGGCGATTATTGAGGCTCTTCCTGAGTTGAAACTTATAGTTCGCGCCGGGTCCGGATATAATACTATCGACACTAAAGAGGCCCGCCGTAACGGGGTTGATGTTATGAATACGCCGGGTGCTAATGCCAATGCGGTAGCCGAAGAGGTTATCGCCCTGATGCTGGCCTACTGCCGGAATGTGGTTCCGGCAGATGAAAGTGTCCGGTCCGGCAAGTGGGAAAAAAAGAAGTTCATGGGGCGGGAATTGGCGAATAAAACTGTCGGGGTCGTCGGTCTCGGCAATATCGGACAGCTGGTGGTGAAGCGGTTGCAGGGGTTTGATTGCGAAATATTGGGTTATGATCCAATTATATCTCAGGGGCGGGCGCGTGATCTCGGCGTTACATGCACGTCACTTGAGGGCGTTTTCGAAAAAGCCGATTTTGTGACTCTGCATATACCCGAAACTGATAAAACCAGGGGCATGGTTGATAAAAAACTGCTCGGTATTATGAAGGACGGCGCAGTCTTAGTTAATTGTGCCCGGGCGGGTGTTCTGGTGGAAGAAGACTTGCGTGAGATCAAAAAATCCAAGAATATCGGTTTTTGCAATGACGTTTACGCAAAAGACGCTGAAGGCAAAAAGAGTGTTGCCGATATTGCCGATGTCATGCTGCCGCATCTCGGTGCCAGTACGATTGAGGCGAATACCAATGCGGCACGTAGGGCCGCCGAACAGCTAATTGCCTATGCTGAGCGCGGCATAACCAAATTTGTTGTAAACAAAGGTGTTCCGGAGGGGCTTGACGAGATTTATCAACAACTGGCTTATGAAGTGGCTTTCCTTGCTCGTTGCTATTTGGGCAAAGAAAAGCCCATTCGTCACATCGAATGCAGCTTTTACGGGGAACTTGAAAATTTTGCCAAATGGTTCCTGTCACCGATAGTGGCCGGTATTTCCGCTGATTTTGATGTGTTCAACGATCCGCAGGAAGCCGAGGAATATCTTAAAGAAAAAGGAACGTCGTATGATGTGCGGGAAGTGGATGACTCGAAAGGGTACGGTAATTCAATGACCATCGACCTGCTTGAAGGAAAAGAATTAATCCGGTCGGTAAGCATGCGCGGTACTGTGGCCGAGGGGAAAGTTATGATTTCGCGAATCAACAACTTTGATAATCTTTATTTTCAGCCCCGCGGTCACAGCCTGCTGGTTTGTTATGTTGATCGTCCCGGTGTCCTGGCCAAGATTACCCGGTTGGTTGCGGAGGCCGGTGTTAATATTGAAGACATTCGCGCGCCGCAGGACCCGTCTGCCGCTAAATCTCTGGCAGTACTGCAGATTGACAGAGGGGTACCGGCAACAACGGTCGAGGAAATCAGACAGCAAACCGAGGCGGAAACCGCGGTTTGTGTAAGCATGGACTAAGAAAGTTAAGAAGGGGCAGGGCTTATCGGGGGATTGCGCTTGCCTTTTTACTGAAGACGTATTATTGTTTTCCCGATTTTAATAGTAAGAATAAGAATGTGATTATGTAAAGGTGAAGTGAAAGTGCGCCAAATACAAAACTCTTTGGTTATTGTGCTAAGCCCGGCGGTGCAGAAGACTGCCGGGGTTGGTTTTGTGCGCACAGGCAGAGCCTGAAAGAAGCATCAGTTTCAACCCCAGTAGCGTCATCGTCGGGCGGCCAACGAATGGCGCTATTTTTTTATGTGGTATGGTTTACTTAAAATCAAAAGAACAGCAACGGGAAGACTTAAATATGACGACGAATAAAAGTAAAGCCGAAGATTGTTCCCGGCCGACCGCCGCCGGAGGAAGTTCCGCGACTGAGATGAAAGGCGCTGAAATTGCCGTAAAATGTATTGAACGGGCCGGCACAGAGGTCATTTTTGCTTATCCGGGCGGAGCATCAATGGAACTGCATCAAGCCCTGCGGCAATCCGATATGCGCGTAATTCTGCCGCGTCATGAGCAGGGTGGGGCATTCGCGGCCGCCGGGTATGCCAGAGCCTCCGGCAAGACCGGCGTCTGCATGGCTACCAGCGGGCCGGGTGCCACGAACTTGGTTACTGGTATCACTGATGCTTTCATGGATTCCATCCCTTTGGTTGCGATTACCGGCCAGGTTCCGCATACCTATATAGGTAAGAACGCTTTTCAGGAAACCGATATTATCGGCATGACTCGACCAATATGCAAACACAGTTATCTGGTCTTGGATGTAACAGAAATTCCTGACGTAATTGCGGCAGCTTTCGAGTTGGCAAATTCCGGGCGTCCCGGGCCGGTTGTTATCGATTTGCCTAAAGACATCCAGCAGCAAAAGTGTATTCCCGAGTATCCCGAAAAAGTTGATTTCCGAAGCTATCGGGTCGAGACCCGGGTTAAAGCGGAAGAAATTGCGCGGATGCGGGAAATGATCGAAGCCTCTGAACGACCGTGCATTTATGCCGGCGGCGGTATTATCAGCGGCAATGCTCACAAGGAACTGAAGGAGTTTGCCGAAAAGTATAATATACCCGTTGTTACTACTCTAATGGGAGTTGGGGCATTCCCGGAAAATCATGAACTTTCCCTGAAGTGGCTCGGTATGCATGGTAGTTATTATGGCAATTACGCGGCAAATGAATCAGACCTGCTGCTGTGTCTCGGCGCCCGGTTTGACGACCGGGTTACCGGAAATGTAGATACGTTTGCTCAAAAAGCTAAAATTGTCCATGTTGATATTGACGCCTCGGAAATAAATAAGAATAAACGTGCCGACCTGGGTATCGTCTGCGATGTTAAGACGGTTCTCAAGGAATTACTCACAAAACCGATTCATAAAGAATGTAAGGAATGGCATCAACAGGTTCAGGACTGGAAACGTGATTACCCGCTGTCCTACGAAGCCAGTGATCAGATTCAGCCGCAATATGTAGTCGAATGTATTTGCCACGGCCAGGGGTTCCATGGCGCCATAGGCATCACCCCACGTGCGGGCCGCATGGTCGATCATCCGGGCAGCCACCTCTTCCTTAAATGCGCCATAGGCGGCAGACCGGTTCCGCGGGGTGGAATCGTGGAAGCGGGCCACCTGTTGCCAATGGGCCGGGGCCAACAAGATAACACCTTCTCCCCCGGCAGACAATGATTGGCTGTCCCGGGCCCCTGGACTGGACATCATTAATTGCCGCTGCGCCGGGGAAC
>JAWOEV010000220.1:0-7869 GCA_046482565.1 Lentisphaeria bacterium
CGGGCCCCGGAGCAAGCGAACGGTTCGTGAAAGTGCGGCGGTTATGTCTGCCAAGCGAAAACGTTACAAAAATGAAAAATCTTAGGATTTTTCACAGGAGAGGTGTTTTTTGCACTTGACAGACCCTATATGGATGACCCGGATTGATTACCGTTGGTTCAAAGGCCGTGTTTAGATCACACCCACAGCAAAATGGTTATCAATACCACCATGATCACAGCTAGGACAATCTTGGTTATACTGCCTGCGATACGACCGATTAATGCACCTTTCGCAACCTTATGCGCATTTTCCGTTAAATGCGTCCGGTAATACTCTACCCCGTAAGCACCGGCAAAAGTACCGGCCAGAGCGCCTATTAAAGACCCCACAATCGGAACCACCATGGTTCCCGCGATGGCTCCGACCAGCCCTCCGGCCAATGCGCCAAAAGAACTCCAGATACTTGCCTTGGCGCTGCTTGCCCCCAGAAAACCGGCCATAGCCTCAATAATTTCCGCCAGAATTGCAATCCCCAGCACCGCGAAGAAGACCCACCAGCTCAGCGTGCTCGTGCCGCTTATAAGAATAAAACCCAAGACAGCCGTCGGTACAGCAAACTGGCCGGGAAGCCCGACCGGTATAATAAGAATACCTGCGATCATAACCAAATAAAACAACCCGTACCCAAGTACTGTCCATAAAATTTCCAGCACAGATCAAACCCCCGAAAAAAACTCTGTTATCCAGTTTCGCATGAATTTCCCGTACTATTGCTGCAGATGGTTTTAATCCACCCCCCCCGTTACGGGGCCGTGGTATGACTATCGCCAGCCGTGATAGTTCTTACCGCCGGCGTCTGCATGTAACATAATGGCCGGGTTATAATGGTTACAACCGCCAGAACCGGCCCGCCGTTTGGATTTTGCGACCCAAAAATGGGCCCGGCAGAGCCTTACTGCACTTGTAAAAATCATTGACGCTGCATAAAATGAGTGCTGCTGTCAGTCATGCAGCGCTGGGCGGCTTCCATGATAGTCTCAGACAGGGTGGGGTGGGGGTGAATCGTCAGCGCTATATCCTCAGCAACCGCGCCCATCTCAATTGCAAGAGTGGCTTCGCCTATCATTTCGGCCGAGCTTTCCCCGCTGATTCCGATGCCAATGACCTCGCCGCTTTCAGCGTCGGCGATAACCTTGGTCAGTCCCTCGGGTTTTTCCAATGTTATAGCTCTTCCTGACGCCTGCCATGGGAACTTGCCGACGCTTACGTTGCGCCCTGCTCTGCGGGCTTCGTCTTCAGTAAGTCCGCACCAGGCAATTTCCGGGTCCGTGAAAATCACAGCCGGCACTGCCAGAGGTTCATAAACGGTTTTGCCGTCACTAAGCGCTTCTGCCGCTGTTCTGCCTTCGTGAGTTGCTTTGTGAGCCAGCATAGGCTGTCCGGCTACATCACCGATTGCCTGGATAGCGGGATTGGACGTAACCCGCTTCTCATCAATTATTATGAAGCCATCATCACCGACCTTAACTCCGGCCTTATCCAATCCGATTTCGCTTGTTGACGGGCGTCGTCCGACCGCTACCAGTATCTTATCAAAGGTTTCTTCCTCTTCGCCGGCGGGGCCTTCCAGTGTGACCTTCAATTTGCCTTCGTTTTCTTCTGCGGATGTCACTTTGGTCTTAAGCAGGATTTGCTCGAACTGGCGCTCAAGGCGCTTCCGGAGAGGGTTGACCAGATCCTGATCTACATTTGCAAGCAGAGACGGCAACGCTTCTGTAACCGATACCTTAACCCCCAGAGAGGCGTAGGCCTGGCCAAGTTCCAGGCCGATATAGCCGCCGCCAACAACAAGCATGCGCTCGGGTAGGGACTCAAGATTCAAGGCGTTGGCTGAATCCATTATCAAGTCTGAATCCGGAAGGAACGGCAGCTGCACGGGTTGGGAGCCCGGCGCCACAATTGCATGCTCAAAGTTGATGGTCTCTTCACCGTCTTCTTTAGAGACTTTTATGGAGCTTTCAGACACGAACTCCGCTTGTCCCTGAACATAGCGAATATTCCTCTGCTTTGTTAGCTGGCTGACCCCTTTGGTCAGGCGGTCAACAACGCTCTGTTTCCATTCACGGAGTTTTGGCAGGTCAATCTTCGGTTCAGCGAAAGAAATGCCGATTTTTTCAGTTTCTTTTGAGAGCTGTATTGCGCGCGATGCATGCAGGATGGATTTTGACGGTATGCAACCCTCATAAAGGCAGACACCTCCCGGACGCGGGCGCCGATCTATAAGGACAACGTCCATACCCAGATCTGCAGCCTGGAAGGCTGCCGGGTAGCCGCCCGGTCCGCCACCGACTACCGCTAGAAAAACTTTATTCTTATTTTTTGACATATTTTTACCCTTCAATACTCAGGAGCATGGGCTCTTTAAGAGTCTTGATAATCCATGCTAGAAACTCTGCGCCATCGGCTCCGTCAACCAGGCGATGGTCAAAGGAAAGTGACAGAGGAAGGAAGGTTCGTGGGGATCCGCCGTCAGGGTCGCTCTCAATGGCGTACCTGCCCATGCCAAGAATCCCTACTTCCGGATGATTAATTATAGGTGTAAAATACTCGCCGCCTATCCTCCCGAGGTTGGTTACGGTAAACGTTCCGCCTTCCATATCTGACGGCTCGAGCTTTCCGTCCCTGGCCTTTTGAGCGACCGCTGATATTTCAGCCGCAAGTTCAACCATGTTCTTCTTGTCTGCGTTCCTTATTACCGGGACCACGAGCCCGCGCTCTGTGGCGATAGCGATACCCATATGGCAGTATTCTTTAAAAATGACTTTTCCGTTATTCATGTCTACAGATGCGTTCATCTTCGGGAAGCGCTTGAGGGCGGAGGCGGCAATTTTTGTTATCATCACTGCCATCGTAAGCTTGCCCCCCTCTTTCTCTGCGAGCTCAGCATACTTCTTTCGTAGCGGCTCTAATTCGGTGATATCGGCCTTGTCATGAATGGTTACATGCGGGATCTGCATCCAGCAAGTGGAGAGGTGCTTGGCCGTCTGTCTTCTTATTGAAGTCATCTTTTCGGTTCTGACTTCGCCCCAGTTGGCAAAGTCGGGAAGGGCCGGGGGGGGTGCTTCCGATCTTGTTTTCGAAGAGGGGCTGGAGGACCCGTGAACATGCTTTTTTACGTCTTCCCGGGAAACCCGGCCTCTAGGCCCGGAGCCCTTGACCTCGTTAATGTTCACGCCTAGTTCGCGCGCAAGGCGCCTGACTGAAGGTGATGCGGGAACGCGCTGAGGTTTTGAGCCCGATGTTTCGGGATGTTTGCTTTCGGCAGGTTTGCCGTCTTCAAGGGTCAGAATTACATCGCCCGGTTTAACATCGCTTCCGTTCTCGAGCTTTATCTCCGCCACTTTTCCATCTGCGGGGGAGGGCACCTCTACAACCGCCTTGCCTGTTTCAAGTTCGGCGATTGACTGATCAACCTTGATGCTGTCGCCTTGTTGTACCAGCATTTTTGTGAGTTGGACTGATTCAACCCCTTCGCCTATTTCGGGTATTTTAACTTCTGTTGCCATATTCTCTTCCTCTTATTATCAGCGGGTTTCCGGGTCGGCTGTTTGGCAATTGATGCCCAGCTTCTCTGCGGCGGAACCAAGATCTATCGAATCCTGTTTTAGCGCCGCAAGCGTTGCAAAGGCTATATGTGCGGCATCGACTTCGAAGAAATCTCGAAGCGCCTCTCGCCCGTCGCTGCGTCCAAATCCGTCGGTTCCCAGAACGGTATAGCTGTCGCCCATCCACCGACCTATAGATCCGGGCACTGCCTTAACATAATCGGATGCCGCTATGACCGGTCCTGCAAATCCGTTCATACATTTTTCGAGATGTGACCGTTTTGCTTTCTCGCCTGGATGCAGCATGTTCCATCTTGCAGTTGAGGCCGCATCCCGGTGCAGTTCCTTGTAGCTCGTTGCTGACCAGACATCGACATCGACGTCGAACTCTTCTGCGAGAAGTTTGCGGGCCATCAGTGCTTCACGAAGAATTGCTCCGCTACCCAGCAGGCGGGCAGCGCCACTGCCGTCGCCAGCTATCCGGTAGAGCCCTTTGAGGACTCCGGCGGCAACATCTTTCGGCATTTCCGGCTGCGCATAATTTTCATTCATTACAGTGATGTAGTAGAAGATATCTTCGTTCTCCTCCACCATACGGCGAAGGCCTTCATGAATAATTATCGCCAGCTCATATGCGAATGCGGGGTCGTATGCCATGAGGTTGGGAATTGTCATGGCCAGCAGATGGCTGTTCCCGTCCTGGTGCTGAAGTCCTTCACCCGCCAGAGTCGTCCTGCCGGAGGTGGCTCCGATAAGAAAGCCACGGGCCCGGCTGTCCGCGGCTGCCCATATCAGATCGCCTGCCCGCTGCAGGCCGAACATACTGTAATAGCTGAAGAAAGGTATCATCGTAATGCCGTGGTTTGAATATGATGTGCCCGCGGCAATAAAAGAGGAAAGGCAACCTGACTCGGTTATTCCCTCCTCAAGTATCTGCCCGTTGCTCGCCTCCTTATAGTAGAGGAGGTTGGCTTTGTCGACTGGTTCATAGAGCTGGCCGGGGTGCGAGTAGATGCCTATTTTCCTGAAAAGTGATTCCATCCCTAGGGTTCTGGCTTCGTCTGGGACTAGAGGCACTATTCTCGGGCCAATACTTTCGTCTCTGAGCAGTGTCGCCAGAATCCGGACATACGCCATTGTAGTTGAAACTTCCCTTTCGCCGGTCCCCTCAAGAAATTCTTTCAAAACTTCCTGCGGCGGGAGCTTGAGGCTTTCATTTGCGGCGGCAGAACGCTCCGGAACAAACCCGCCGAGAGTCTCTCTGTGCTCCTTAAGATATTGCAGTTCGGCGCTGTCTTCGGGGGGCATATAAAAAGGCAGCTTTTTTACTTCATCGTCTGACAGCGGAATATCGAAGCGAGTCCTGAATTTAAGGAGCGCTTCATCATTCAGTTTCTTCTGGTTGTGGGTTATATTGAGTGCCTCGCCGAATTCTCCTAAGCCGTAGCCTTTTACCGTCTGACAGAGAATCACGGTTGGCGAACCCGTATGTTTGACCGCTGCATCATAAGCAGCGTAGACTTTCACTGGATCGTGTCCACCGCGCGAGAGGCCCTTTATTTGTTCATCTGTCCAATTTTCGACCATCTTCATAAGGGCCGGATCTTTGCCGAAGAAATCCTTGCGTATGAAAGCTCCATCTTCCGCCGCGTATTTCTGGAACTGTCCGTCAACAGTCTCCAAGAGGTGCTTTGCCAGCACTCCGTCTGTGTCTTTGTCCAGAAGTTCCTCCCACTCGCTTCCCCAGAGGACCTTGATAACGTTCCAACCGGCGCCCCGGAAAGCAGCTTCCAGTTCCTGTACGATTTTGCCGTTTCCCCGCACTGGCCCGTCGAGTCGCTGAAGGTTGCAGTTTACAACGAATATAAGATTGTCTAGGTGTTCCCTTGATGCAAGGTTGATTGCGCCTAGGGATTCCGGCTCATCCATCTCGCCATCACCCAGAAACGCCCATACACGCTGGTCAGAAGGTTCTTTCAATCCTCTGTCTTCGAGGTATTTAATAAAGCGGGCGTGGTATATCGAGCAGATGGGGCCCAGCCCCATGGAAACAGTAGGGAACTGCCAGAACCCGGGCATTAGCCATGGGTGAGGGTATGAAGAGAGTCCGGGCGTTTCATGCAGCTCATGGCGGAAGTTGTCAAGCTGTTCTGCCGGCAGCCGACCTTCAAGGAAAGCTCGGGCATAGACTCCTGGCGAAGCGTGACCCTGCAGATAGAGCATATCGCCGGGATGATTGTCTGTCCTGCCTCTCAGGAAATGGTTGAAAGCTACTTCAAAAATTGTAGCTACAGACGCGTACGTCGATATATGGCCGCCGATGCCTGTCTCTGCGCGGTTTGCCCGCACCACCATTGCCATAGCGTTCCAGCGTATAAAACTCGTCAGCCGCTCTTCTGCCTCGAGATCGCCGGGATAGGAAGGTTGCTCGTCAGTGGGGATCGTGTTAAGGTAGGCTGTATTAGCCGTGAAGGGCGCGCTTACGCCTTCGCGGTCGGCGAAAAGAGACAGTTCCTGAAGAAGCTCCCGGACTCTTGCCGGACCTGACCGGTCCATGACTTCTTCAATAGACTCAAGCCACTCCCCGGTTTCCAGCGCCTTCTCTCGAGTCTGGTCGTCGCTCTTTTTCGCGTCAGACATTTTTTTTGGTGCCTCCAGCAATCACTACGATACCTTTTCGCAGACGGTCTAACTAAGTGCCATTCGAGACAGACCCCCGATATGTTTATGACGGGAAAGATCGCCCAGCCTAAGGCTTTTCAACATTACACTAAGTCGCAAGCTTCCGGCGGCATCCAGTGAGCGTCTTTGCCTTCCCATTTGACGTTGCACCCGATGGGGTTGGTCTTCGGTACACTGATGGGCTTTCCGGCCAGGTGTTCTTCCAGCGCCCGCTCCAGGTCATTGACTGTAACCTTGGACGCAGCGCGCGGATTATCGACTGATCGGCCGGTGTAGATCAGCGTTCTGTCCCGGTCGAAGACATAGAAATGAGGCGTCCTCAAAGCGCCATAAGCCTTAGCGACCTCCTGCGATTTATCGCGTGCGTATATCCAGGGGAAATTATTTTCCTCCATACGTTTCACCATATGCCCGAAATCATCGTTGGCATGGGTTTTCTCGCTATTGGAATTTACCCCAATGAAAGCAACCCCTTTGTCTTTGAATTTGTCGACTGTTTGGCGCGTAATTTCGTCCGATCCCGTAACAAAAGGGCAGTGATTACAGGTGAAAAATACAACCAGGATATCCCGGTCTTGAAAATCCGCCAGGGAGTAATTTTTGCCATCCGTGGCGGGCAGATTGAAATCCGGTGCTTTTTCTCCGAGTTGCAATGTAAAAGCCATGACTGATCTCCGCTTTGGGGTGATGCTTCATCTTCCAGCTGTCCAATGGGATGGCCAGCTCTGTAATGACAGTGATCTGAACTTCTAATCTAAGTTACAGTCTTCCCGGGGCGATGGCAAGGCGTTGTCCAAATCAGCAACGAGGGTTACTGAATTACTAAAGGAGCAATCGGGGGCAGGCTTTGGAATTTGTAATTCCTTCTCGCAATGCATGGTAGCGATTCTCTGCATTCTGGTCCTCGGCAATTGCTGAGCCGATACGTGTCAGGCATCGACTGATTGTCGATCCGTCCGGCTAGCCGGAGAAGGTAATGTCCTCGTTCAATCAGTGGCGACTTATAGCGTTCGGCAAACAAATGTCCGGTGCGTCCGTAGCGGCGGTGGAAATACATCGTGTAACTGGTCTGGAACTGCTGCATGAATGCTGTCAGATTTCCGCAGGGAGTGCATAACACAAGGTGGTAGTGGTTGGTCATCAACGCGTAGGCGTAGATATCGATGCGGTGGACTTTCCCCAATTCTCTGTAGCGATAAGGATGCTTCTTAAGCAGCGTTTTTTTGGACTATGGAGTGCCGATCCCAGAGACGGAGGTCAGTTGGTTGTCTTATTACTTATTAGAACGGACTGGGAAGTCCGTTGGTGCGTTTATCAGGACGGACTTTTTTATCCGCCTTTGGAGGCGCAAGTCAATTAGCCTGAATATTGCATTAAAAATGAGATTATGCGGTTTGCGCCTTTCATGCCAGTCCCAGTCCGGAAAGCAATGGCTTCCATGTCCTTGAGCTACTGGAGTTTTTGCGGGTTGCCCCGGTTGATGTTCCACAAAAAAAAAGCGGCCGCAGCAAATCTGCCGCGGCCGCTTGGCGAAAGCCGGTAAAGCTTAAACAACGCCCTGGTCGAGCATTGCATCCGCTACTTTCACAAAACCGGCGAT
>JAWOEV010000237.1:0-6251 GCA_046482565.1 Lentisphaeria bacterium
TTTTTCAGCTAACCGATACCGGCCGCACAATTTCCGCCTGGCGCTTCAACATCCAAAGCAACACTGCCTCTTCAAACCCGGCAAACCAAACACTGAAAGCAGGCGGGCAACCTCTTAATGGCAACGGGTACATGGTTTTCCCCGATAAAGAATTCCCTGCCCTAAGTTTCACTGCTGAAGATAATCATAAACCCCGTACTCTAACCATCCCCGAAGCATTGACATGGCAGACACGCCGTTCAATTAACCCTGTGCTTGTGCTGGAGCAATTGCCGATAATTATCCCCGCTGACGGTACCCTGACATTCACGAGCCATTTGACGGCCTTGCCGGATGTCTTCAAAAAAAGCCGTAATATGTCACTGCAAATTCGTTCCCGGCAATTTTATGACCAACAACAACAAACGATTATGAGCACAATGCCGATATCTGAAACCGACAAAGCGGAAACTCATTCGCTCAATTTTTTACAAGCCCCAAAAAAAATTGATTTAACGGCATCTTTGGGAAATATACCCATCGCAGCCACCCGAACGCTGACCTGCATTGAGCCGGATGATTCATTCCGTGGCGTTCGCCCGCGCGGCAGTCATCTTTACAAGGCAAACAATCCGGCTATGCTGCTCCTGAACACTTCGGATACCACCCGCCATAAACAAAAAAGGCAGAACAATAATTCGCAAAAATTAGAGAGTCTGTTTATAGTTGATGAATTCTGGTCCATCGGGAAAGCCCCTGACGGAGGTCAGGACATAAGGGAAATCATAGCCGGCAAAAGCGGTTTAAGTGTGTCACACAAGCATATCGACACAGTAAAATCCGCTTCTCCTAGGGAACTGCAAAAGTTCGCTCTGGTTGACGACGCCCTCAATTCGGACGCCGACGCAATTGTATGGGCGGTGGGCGTAACTGATCTGCGGGCTGGTATAAAGTATTCGGAAGTCATAAACCGCCTTCGGTTTCTAACCGAAGCCACGCTCGCCCACGGTAAAATTCCTGTCTTGGTAACCGTGCCGCCTGTCGCGGGAATCCCCGCAGAGCAGCTCCACCGTTTTGCCGTTGCTGTGAAGCAGTACGGCCTAGGCATAAAAATACCGGTTGTGGATACCTATTCGAAGGCGGCGGGAAACTTGAAAACATTTTCCGCTTTTTTAAAAACCAAAGATCCGCAAGTAAACCTCTCGTACCCTAACGTTGAAGGACGCCGCTGGTTCTGCCGGCTGCTGCAAAACAGCTTAAAAGCAACACAAAATGCCCGATCCGATTAACCCGAAACTCCAATTCAGCGGCCCGCGTGGCTTTCCGCAAGCAAGCACCACCTTTGCTGGCTGGCAGAAAATGTGCGCCCTTACAGCCCTTGCCCTGTTAACGGCCGGAGTGATTGTCAAAGGCTACTTTACTCTGCTGCTGCTTAATGCATTTTTCATGACGTTCTACATTGTTTCGTCCATATATCGCGCCATTTTGATCGATATTTCTCTACGCCGCAACCGCGACATGGTTATCGAACCACACGAACTTGTGCCGCCCGACGGCGAATGGCCGCGATACCTAGTGATCGTTCCGCTCTATCACGAAAGCGCCATCCTCCCTCACCTCATAGACGCGCTGCGGCAAATCGATTACCCCCGGGACAAACTTGAAATTCGCCTGCTGATTGAAGAAGACGACGAGGAAACCAAAGAGGCCGCCCGACTGCTTAACCCCCGCCCGCCATTCGTACATTTCCCCGTCCCAGTCTCTGAACCCCGGACGAAGCCCAAGGCCTGCAATGCCGCCCTGGAAGATGCCGACGCCGATTACCTAGTTATTTTTGACGCTGAAGACCGCCCAGACCCGGATCAGCTCAAGAAAGCAGCCGTGGCGTTCTCGCGCGTTAATGAAAAAGTCGTATGTATCCAGGCAAAGCTCAACTTCTACAACCCGCACCAGAATTTCCTGACTAAATGCTTCACCTCCGAATACGCTACATGGTTTGATCTCTGCCTGCCGGGCCTTGATTTCTTACGCGCCCCGATTCCGCTGGGAGGCACCTCGAATCATTTCAGACTGGATATCCTCAAGCAAATGGGCGGCTGGGATGAATATAACGTGACCGAAGATTGCGACTTGGGGCTACGGCTTTTCCACAATGGCTGGCGCACACAAATTCTGGATTCCACTACCTGGGAACAGGCCTGTCCGAAGCTGGGCAATTGGATCCGGCAGCGATCGCGCTGGGTTAAAGGCTATCTCCAGACTTACTTTGTCCACTTGCGGGATCCCGTGAAAACCACTTTGGGATTGGGGATTTTTAATAATATCCACTACCATTTGCTCATCGGCGGCACCGCTTTTACACAGTTAATCAATCCTGTTTACTGGTTCCTAGCACTGCTCTGGCTCTGCACGCGCAGCAGCGCCTTCAGCGCTTTTTTCCCAGGCCCCATTTTCGTCATGGCCGCCCTTTGCCTGTTCGTCGGCAACTTCCTGTTTGCCTATACCAGCAGTATCGCCTGCGTCCGCCGGGGACGCGGTGAAATTGCGATTTACGGTATGCTCATGCCAATCTACTGGATTTTTATGAGCGCCGCTGCTTGGAAAGGTTTTATCCAACTCCTGCGCAACCCACATTATTGGGAAAAGACACAGCACTTCGAAAATGAGTAAACTTGCTACATCAATCTGGTACGGCCGCGCCCACAACGAGGAGGATGTCCATACCCCGCACTTTCTGCCCATCCTAGGATGGACCGCTTTCCTGCTGTTGCTCACTGCCTTACGCTTGAGCCTGCCGTTTGTGGAAAACCCCATACTGGAAATCCACACGCAAGTACTCAACTCCCTGATGTCCGGGCAAATCTGGGGCCGCCAAGCCCTCGTCAGCTCAATGGAATATCCGCCGCTGACTACCCTGGCATTGTTTTTTGCCAAAACTATCGCTGATCTACTGCAATTTCCTCCCGGACACGTCTTGGTTGCCATCGCCCAGATATGGGGTCTTTTTTATCTTCTGCGTATCCCCCGGGGATGGCTGGCAAGAGTATACACCGGCTTTGCTATGGCGTTAATCCTCACCGTCAACCAGGAAGCACGCAGTATATTTTACCTTGTAGATCCGAACTGGGTCGTAGTTATTCCGGCGGCCTGCGCAATCTATCATTTCGTTTTTTGGTGCCGCTGGCAATCACTGCGTGATGTAGTCCTACTGGGAATCAACTGCGGACTGCTGATCTTCGCAGGCACGACCGGTTGCTCTCTGGTACTGATTCTTTTGTTGCTGGTCAGCTATCGCATCCGCTCACTGGGAAAACTCAGGACTGCCCCGGCAGAAACCTGCGGTACCCGCCTTCTGCTGTGGGTGCCTGCCGTCTATACCTTCGGGCTTATGTTTATTGGTAACTGGCTGATCATGCACAATGGTCTGTTTTTTGTCCGGCGTTTCTACCAAGCTTTTGCCGCCGGGACTGAGGTCTCAATACTCCATAGCATTGGAGCCGAACTGACCAACATCTCCTGGCTCATCTTAGGCTCCATAGCCCTCTGTTTTTTAAAACTTAATCAGCCCAAAAGACGCACCATCGCGATCGGTCTCGGCGGTAGCCTTATCACGCTAGTCATTATGGTCAGCCTCCTGAAAAGTATGAAACTCTATACCCCCGGGGGGCAAATCTTGATATTTTTGCTGGCTCTGGGCGGAATATTAATGCCGCTCTGGGAAATAAAGCAAGACTCTAAGCTTACCCCTCGCCTGCTGGTGGAAATAATAATCATCGGTGTATTAGTGGCGGCCGGAGCCCTGGTACCGCGCCCGGGAGTAAAAAGCCTAGCGTTAAAAATGGAAACTGCACCACATCGCGCAGAAGTGCTAGCAGCAGCCGACAAATATACGCCCGAAACTCGGATTATGACCTATGGCTTCCGTACACCGGCGCATTACCCGGATCTGGATGAAAAGCGCTTCCTTCCCCGAGTCGACTTCAATGAAAAAACTTTGCGCTGGCGCGCCCAGACCGAGGATTTCCTGTATGTACTCCTACCCCCCTCCGACGGCACTTTTTACGGTAAATCCTCCACCTTGGCTGATCTCCACGAAAACGGCCGCCCCTGGCTGGTATTAGAACAGAGTTGGCCCGGCGGCTGGCAACTCTGGCGCGTACTCAACCCAAAAGCCGCAAAGGCTTAATAGTTGTATGCGTTAAGCTCCGTACATTAGGGTATGCCATTGGTTAGTTAGACCGTCCGCGAAAAGGTCTCAGGCCTCCGCCTGAGGCGGATTGAGGAGCGACAGTGGCTCCTCCCGGGCTTTTGCGCTGTAATGTACTACCCTACGGGGTAATGCTTTACAGCGCAAGAACCCGAGAGGGGCTGCCGCCGTCCCAACTCGAAGGGCCCGAGCTTCTTTCGGCAATCTTCCGAGTGTATTTGTCAACCCCATTGCCTGCCCAGAATTCCGAGTTATGGTAAACCGCCGGGGAAAAGATGGGTTGGAAAGGCCCTCCGGCCGGAGACAATTCAGAAGACAGTTCAACCATTGGAAACTTCGGACAATGGCAATCAGCAGACGTCGAAACGACGAATCATATATGCGCATGGCCTTGCGGCTTGCCGAAAAAGCCGCGGACTGCGATGAAGTACCCGTGGGGGCCGTAGTCGTCGCCGCTAACGGTGAAGTTCTCGCCCGCGCTTATAATCAGGTGGAGATGCTCAAGGATGCCACAGCTCACGCGGAAATGATCGCTCTGACACAGGCGGCATCCGCTTTGGGAGACTGGCGTTTAACTGAGGCCACGCTTTATGTAACCAAGGAACCGTGTGCCATGTGCGCCGGGGCAATGGTCAACTGCCGACTCGGCTCGTTGTTTTACGGTTGCGCCGACCCGCGAGCCGGGGCCGCGGGCAGTGCTCTCAATATTCTCCAGTTCGAAGGTATGTTGCATAAGGTCGAGATAGCGGGCGGCCTGTGTGCGGATGAATGCCTGGAGCAACTGCAAAACTTCTTCCGGGAACGTCGAAACTAGTACTTGTGCCGCCAAATTAAAACGAAGAGAGATGGCTAATGGCCCGAAAACTTGTCAATGAATTAACCTGGTCGGTTTCACGTGATAAACTGTTCCGAACCTGTGAACGGGCCTACTACTACAATTATTACGGATCTTGGGGGGGATGGGATCGCAACGCCGACCCGCATACCAGAAAGCTGTATATCCTGAAACAGATCAAAAGCATGCCGATGTGGGCCGGTCAAATCGTGCACGAGGTAATAGCCGAAGCCTTGCGAGGTTATTCGATGAAGAAAAGCCCGATAACCACCGGCGAATTACAGGCGCGTGCCCGCCAAAAACTGCGCAATGGCTGGGTCGATGCCGTTGATCGCGCCTGGCTGCAGAAACCGAAAAAAAACAATCTTCATGAACTATATTACGGTAACGGCAAAACCCTGCCGCCCGAGCAAACTGAGCGCATAAAAAAGCGGGTTTACCAGTGCCTGCAAGCCTTTGCTGGATCGACCGTCCTTAAAGAAATGCTGGCCGCTTCATACATGAGCTGGCGCCCCGTAGATACCCTGGATTCATTCATGCTCGATGATCAGCTCAAGGTATGGTGCGCCCTCGATTTCGCATTTGTTACCCCCGCCGGTTCCCTGCGGGTAATTGACTGGAAAACCGGCAAGGAACGAGCCAATGACTTGCGCCTGCAATTGGCCTGCTACGCCCAGTATGCCCAGCTTGAGTGGATGACCCCGATCGAACAACAACAGTTGCAGGCCGTTTTCCTACCCGAAAACGCGCGCGTTAGTGAATATAAAATTTCCGCGGAAGATCTGGTGAGCGCCAAAGACACAATTCTCAACAGCGCCGCAGAAATGCGCCGCAAACTGGTGAAACCTGAGGCCAACGAAGCTCGGGAAGAGGACTTCACCTGCTGTAATGATGCCGCCACCTGCAGACAGTGCAAGTTCCGCGAGGTCTGCCAGCCTGAAAATACATTTTAACGCACAATTGACGTTGTGTCGGCAGGCCGATATATTGTTGGTACCGTTAAAAGGGTTAAGCAGAACAAAACAACTGGAAAAAGGAGTCTGAAAATGCAGAAATATGAATGTCTCGTATGTGGCTATATCTACGATCCTGAAGTTGGTGATGCGGATGGCGGAATCAAGCCCGGAACCGCTTTTGAAGACCTGCCCGACGACTGGGTATGCCCGGAATGCGGCGTGGGAAAAGAAGAGTTTGAACCGACCGACTAACCCGGCCATTGCATGAAAAAAT
>JAWOEV010000045.1:0-14268 GCA_046482565.1 Lentisphaeria bacterium
TGCCTTCTTGCCCGCCAACTCAATATCCTTTTCAAACGCTTCGATAATTTCCGGGAAACGACCGCTCAAATGCAGGGCTTCATTAATGATTTCACCCAGTTTTGTATCAGGAATATCCAAAAACAGGTGGCCAGATGGCTTAAAGTCATGTATTTTAGTCTTTGCCACAACGTGTCTCCTTTATAGTTTTAACAATTTTATAAGCTGTTAAACTAGAGCACGTTGTGGCTGTTTTGTCAAGTCATTCCGGGCGATTTTGCCCGCTTTTTTGTGCTTAAAAACACCTTTTCGCGGACGGTCTTGCTAGACGAGCTTCTCGCTGCCAATGGACACATCATAGATGTAGCGTCAAATGGCTTCGAGGGGGTAAGTAAGTTCACTGTCAACCGGTATTACTTGGTCATCACCGATCGCGCCACGCCCGAATTGGGAGGTGATCAACTTGCCAAAAGCGTCCAGGGAAAAGCCTCTGACAAACCAATCATTATGCTGACTGACCGGTTTCGGGGAGATGATGGATGCCGTGGGCGAAAAACCTGAAAGCGTCGATGCGCTGTTGTCGAAACCGGTAAGTAAAAAGATGCTGCGTGAGGCGATCGTCAGCGTGGTGAGTGAAGGGTAAAGCGCAGAGATGCCGTTTGGATTCTCTTCTGGTTTGCTCGAAATTTGTGACCGGCTCTATGTCGCTTGTGGTTCCTCCCTTCGCAATAATATCTCACGCTGGTTTTTGCCATAGATTACAGTTCGTACCGGAACCCAGGAGTTGCTGGCGTAGAAAAATAGTTCGTTGTTTGTATTGGTTCCGAAGCGGCCCGCGGCAAAATCAAAAATCACTTGGGGGAACACAACCCAGTCGCCTTCTTCTTTCAGTCGGGTCTGGTTGTAATCCGCGACCCGCTCCAGTTCGTCTTTGTACCCCCCTTTAGGCCTTCTCTCCGGGCGGTCAGCCGCGCTGGCCCGAAGTTCATCCAGGGAGTTGCCCTGCAGGTCAATTTCAACTTCATCGGAAATACCGAGAATCGGGCCGCTGTCCATTTCGCCGCCTTTACCTGTATAAGGCTGGGCGATGATTACACTGCTGCGCATAGCTTCCAGCCCTTCCAGAATAGCTCGTTCTACCGGGACAGTGTGGAGGCCGACAAGATGCCGCCGGCCGTTCTTAAGGTAAGTCAAGTCGCCGGGATGTACATTGAGGGAGGGGAAGTCTACGGTCAGGTTGGTTAACGGAACAAAACCGGCCATAATACAGAAAGCAACGTTTTTTTCTGTGAGCTGATTCCGGGCAGCGGCGGTCCATTTCTCGCGGATATTTTGTCCTTCGGGTGTCGCGATTGTCATGCGTGTCTGGCCGTGATCACGGTAGAACCGGCGGATATCATTTTCGATCAGTGACAGTTCGTAAGTCTCGGCCAGTTCTCGGGCCCTGCTACGTTCCGGAGCATCGGTAAACAGAGTTGCAATATCAAAAGGGGGCGCATCTGCCTGCCGCCATTTCTGAATAATTTTTTCAGCGTTACTACCGCTACCACTCAGCAAAATTGCTGCTTTGGGGCGTGGTGTTGTAGCATTTTTCAGAAAGGGAATTATTGTGTTCATTTGTAGAAGCTTAACCTTTTTCTAAAAGTGTTCTTAAAAATAATTTGTCCGTTGATTAATTAAATCAAGGTTAATGTAAGGTCACTTGAAAACAATAAAGGGGGATTTATCGTTTTCCAAGTATTGTGCTAAGGTAAAGGGTGTTCAACAGTAAACAAACTTATTGGAGGATCAAGATGGATCAATACAGCAAAAAAACAGTATTTCACGTAGTCAGTCTTTTGGTTTTGACGGTTTTAGGTGCATTCATGCTCACCGCGACCAGCCATGGCGCTTTAATTCCCAAGTTGAAGTCTTCCAGTTTCTGGCCGGGCCACTGGCCGAAAACCGTTTTGGTTACCGGGAACTTTGCCAAGCCCCGTCTTCTGGCAGAGATTGCTCAACGTGAGACTAATCTACCCATCATCCTAGTGTCGCCCGAAGATAACGGTGATGAACTTTACTACATGCCGCCACCGCCTAATGCACGACGGATTCAACCGGATAAATACGTTGAACTGATTGATGTATTGTTGCGTCCCCGGCGAATTATTTTTATCGGTGATGCCGATTATCTCGATCCCTCCTATAAGGAAAAACTTAAGGATAAGTACCCTGCAATCAGTATTTCCGGCGATGACTGGATTGAAAACGCTCGTGAGCTGGGCAATCTTATTGGCGTGGGAGGACTGCACAAGAAATACCGGCAAAACCTGATAAAACTTCTTGAAGCTGAGGCGCACAGCGGCAATATCAGCATTGACGAACCTTTCAGTTCTGAAACTGACGGTGAACTGACCATGCCTGAGATCAAGGCTGTGGAAGAATAGTTCAGCCCTATGCTGATCGCTGTCTTTCAAATTGCCCGGAACACGTTCAGGGAAAATCTGCGGCAGCCCATTTATCTGCTGGTTTTGCTTACCGCCCTCGTACTCATCGGTATTCTGCCGGCCTTTACCCTTTTCGTCTTTCGCGAACAGCAAAAGCTGGTGACTGATACTGCTCTGGCGACCATGCTTGTTTTCGGTTGGGTTTTGGCCGTATTGATTGCTTCGCACGCGGTGACGCGGGAGATTAATCGCGGAACCGCACTCCTGCTTTTGTCAAAACCAGTGCCTCGTTTGTCGTTCATTCTGGGAAAGACGATAGGGCTCTTCAGCGGGCTTAGTATTTTTTGCCTGCTCACCGGTCTGGCCGCGCTGTTTACTCTGCGAATTGCCGCCGATCAATTTCAATATCATAAATTGGGGTTCGGCTTGTTTTTCGGGACAATCATCCTCAGTTGCCTAGTTGGCGGCCTGGTAAATTATGTGCGCCGGTCTTCATTCCCCATGGCGGCTGTATTGTCACTGACTGTTTTGCTCCCGTTGACTGCTTTTGCTTACCGCTGGATACCTATCGGGGGGGAATCAGTAGGATATAGCTGGAATGTTTTTCCCGCGCTGGTGCTGGTAAGCTTGGCGGTAGGGGTTCTCGGTGTTTTAGCGGTGGCCTTGTCTACCCGTCTGGGATTGATTCAAAACATGATCACATGCGGTGTGATTTTTATTACAGGCCTTGTCTCCGATTATTTGCTAGCGGATTTAGCCCGGAATAATTTGCTGATCGCAGTCATTTATAAAGCTGTGCCTAATTGGCAGTTATTCTGGACCGCTGATGCTTTGGCGGCGGGAAAGGCCATTCCGCTGGAATATATTTTCTGGTCAATTATTTATTTTCTGATGTTCACAACCCTTTTCGTTGCGGTGGGTGCTATGCTTTTCGCGCATCGGGAAGTCGGAGAACAGCGCTTAATGGAGTAGTTACTGATGACAGAGCAGAAGAGTTTTTACGTTACGACTCCCATATATTATGTTAATGACAAGCCCCATATCGGGCATGCCTATACAACCATTTTGGGCGATGTTCTGGCCCGCTATTCCAGGTTGCTTGAACAACCCACATTTTTCCTGACCGGGACTGACGAGCATGGTCAGAAAGTGGCCGAGGCAGCTGTCAAAAATAAGATTGAACCCCTCGAACAGTGTAATCGAACCGTTATTCGTTTCCAAGAGCTATGGGAGCGCTTGGAGATTACGCACGATGATTTCATCCGCACCACTGAGTCGCGGCACACACAGATTGTCCAGGCGGTCATGCAGGATCTTTATGACCGGGATGAAATCTATGCCGCGGACTATGAAGGCTGGTATTGCGTAGGTTGCGAACGCTTTTACACTGAAAAAGATCTCAATGAGGGAAAATGCCCTGAGTGCGAGCGCCCTGTGGAAAAGCTTATCGAAAGGAATTATTTCTTTCGAATGAGCAAATACCAGGACTGGCTGATTGAATACATCGAAACGCATCCGGATTTTATCCAACCCGAGCATCGTCGCCAGGAAACGCTGGGATTCCTTCGCAAACCGCTTAATGATCTCTGTGTCAGTCGCCCCAAATCTCGAATGGGGTGGGGTATCGAATTGCCTTTTGATAAAGACTACGTGACGTATGTCTGGTTTGATGCCCTGCTCAACTATCTGACCGGTATCGGCTTTAAGTCTGAGGATAGTAAATTCAAGCACTGGTGGCCGGCGTCTTTCCACTTGATCGGCAAGGATATCCTGACTACGCATTCAGTTTACTGGCCTACTATGCTGAAAGCGATGGGTTTGGATATGCCCGAAAGCATATTTGCGCATGGCTGGTGGCTGGTCGGTCGCAGTAAGATGAGCAAATCCCTGGGAAATGTCGTCAATCCGATGGAAATGATAGATGTTTACGGCATCGATCCTTTCCGCTATTTTCTGCTGGCGGAAATGAACTTGGGACAAGACGCCAGTTTCACAGAAGATATTTTCATTAAGAGATATAATGCTGATCTGGCCAATGACCTCGGCAATTTTACCAGCCGTGTACTGAAAATGATTGAGCGTAATACGGATGGCTTGATACCGTCTCGTTGCGCACCTACCGAGGCTGAGAATGAGTTGCGTAAGGCCGCCTTGGATGCGGTTTGTCACATGGAGAATTATATTGAAAGCATGCAGCTGGACCGCGGCTTGGCGGAGGTAATGAACGCGATTCGGGAAGGAAATCGCTATTTCGAACAAAACGCTCCCTGGCAGTTGGCCAAGACAGGTGATACTGCCGCCCTGCAAAGAGTGTTATATTCGGCGGCTGAAACCTTGCGTATTGTTTCGGGGCTGTTGTATCCGGTGATGCCGGGGAAGATGACTGAGTTGCGCAGAGCCTTGGGAATGGCCGAGGAAGATATCAAACCGCAAGTGGGAGACTTGGCGCAATGGGGAGGATTGACTCCGGGGTTGGAAGTTAAAAAGCTCGCGGCCTTGTTCCCGCGTGCCGAGGTTGCCGCCAAACCCCAGGGAAAGGAACCAAACCAACAGGCAGGCAAAACAAAGCAGAATGCGAAACAAAAGGATAATCTGGTCGATATCAAAGATTTCGCGAAACTTTCGTTGCGGATAGGTGAAATCAAAAGCGCAGAGATCGTCGAGGGTGCTGATAAATTATTGCGTCTGCAGGTTGACGCTGGCACCGATGATCAACGACAGGTAGTAGCGGGTATCGCCGAATTCTACGCGCCTGAAACGCTTATCGGCAAGAAAATAGTGCTGATCTCCAACCTCAAGCCAGCCACCATCCGCGGTGTTAAGTCACAAGGCATGTTGCTGGCTGCCAAAACCCGGAAGCAAATGAAACTGATTACTGTAGACGGCAATATCCCGAACGGGGCCGACGTCGGCTGACGCCTGTGCTGTAAAACCCCAAACATTGCTCCACCGGGGCGGTCTCTCGCACCCATTTCGAATAGTTTGATACGATTTATGAGAGAACTCGGCAATGTGCAAGACAAAGTGAGCATAAATTCGGGTCGCCACTCCTTTTCGCGGACGGGTTGACTAACGCGTGGTGTCAGGGGAAAAAAGATTCGGGGGTGGGGGGTGTTCATCGGTAAAGGCGAGCTCGGCTTGGTCGAATTTGACCCGGGTTTTCCAAGCCGGTCCTTCCAGCCGTAAAGCTTTGACATACCATATTTTCTTGTGGCGTTTGAAGTCGGTGAACTCTAATTCACGCTTGATAGTTTTTGTTCCGTTTTGTATTTTTAGGGTTCGGACGCGCAACGGAAAGAGGTACTTGGCGGAAAACCAGACGCGGGCATGGGTTTCACTGCGCGGATCTTTGAGCAGCATGATGCGACATTCCTGGCCGCGGACTTTCTCTTGTTTGTCGCTTTCCTCGATAAATTTCCAGTACAAAAACGCAAAGGTTAAATCCCGGGGGGTTATTCCGAGTTCCTGCAGGGATGTTTTCCCCCGTTGCTTCGGGGGTGGGGTGACCGTTATTTGCGGAGGACGGTTGCCCATGTAAACCTGGGTAATGTTATAAACTTGAGTTTCATCTAGCACCAGTTGAGCCTTAATTAAATCTTTTTTGAAAAGCAAACTCAATTCAACCGGTGTCTTGCGCGGTGCATCAGTGCCACGGTGTTGCACTGTCCCCGAAAAATAGCCCCAGGCTTCCTGGGCAAATGGCCTACGGGCATAGTGCAGAAATTCCCGCGATGACAGATCACGCGGATCGACTTCTTTGTCCTCAGTCTCCCGGCCATAGGCAAATACCGTTGTCAAGGCCAATGCTAATAAAGCCGTCACAGCATATTTATTTCGGGAAAAATTCATAATGGCCCGGCATATAATTTTTGTACCTTTTGAATGGCATTTAAGTTGGCGGAGAGGCAGGGATTCGAACCCTGGGTACCCGTGAAGGTACAGTGGTTTTCGAGACCACCCCGTTCGGCCGCTCCGGCACCTCTCCGCAGTAGATAAATCAAACATCGATGCGCCCCAATTTACTTAAACCGGGGCGGGATACTTGTCTGAGCTTCTTTAATTTAATCTGCTTTTGCCGACTCTCAAGCGACTTTCGCTTCTGGGGGAAGAAATCCGTAGTACATACCCAAAGGGGGGTCTCGGCGAGACTGCCCCTACGAAAAGTAGGAATATCGTTGAAAGCTCGGGAAGGGCCACTGGCGCTCCTCAATCCGCCTTAAGCGGAGCGTGAGACCTTTCCGCATGGTGGCTAATGAGAATCGGAAAGTATGTTGCGGACAGCGCTTTCCCGCCGTTCGATGCTTTCGCAGAGTTTGAGCTGGACAAGGGCCCGGTTCAAATTTTGACCTTCGTATGAGGTTTTGAAATATTTATCTCCAGCCAAAAAGTCACCAAAAAAGCGTACCCCCAACTCGAAGGCGAGCAACCAAATCGCGTCATACTGATAATCCCGGTCAGCCTCTGTCAGAAATTGCTTGGCGAAGGTCATATATCCGCGGACGATAGCCTGGCACAGGTCAGTGTCGAAATAAACCTTTGTCAGGTCGAGGGTTTCTTCTCCGGCGGGATTACAGCCGGATCGCAGGCAATCGCCGAAGTCATAATGCACGAGGCCGGGCTTGACGGTGTCCAGATCGATAATGCATGTTCCTTTGCCGGTTTCGTCATCTATAAGCACATTACTCACTTTCGGGTCACCGTGTATAGGGCGTGTTTTCAATTGGTCATTACTGCGGGCGTTCTCCAGTACATCGGCCTTGTCGCGTCGTTCCCTGATAAACTGATAGCATTGTTCGGCGGCGGCGAGGCTGGCAAGGCACTCGCGCCCCTGGTCCGTATTGAGTGTAGCATCCATTTTCGTCAGGTAGCGCGGTGTGATGTGGAAATCGGGCAGCGTGTCTTTGAGTTTTTCAGGGGGGATGTCACTGATAAGCCGCTGGAATTGCCCCAGCACGAATCCGGCTTCATGGGCATGCTCAATACTCTGAATCTGTTCGTGTGAGTGGGCAGAGGCGATCAGGGATATCGCACGCCAGCAATTGTCATCTTGGTCTATTAAATAATCCTCCCCGCTTTTGGCCGGAATGATTCTGGGAAGCTGCCAGATGCGATCAAATCGACTGGACTCTTCATTGAGGCGTGTGTGTACGTGTTCGGTGACAACCTTCATATTGTGCATAACGCTGTCGGGGGACGTGAAGACGTGCCGGTTCAGGCGCTGAAGAATGAAACGTTCTTCCGAGAAGGTTGTTCGGAAAACGGCCAGGTATGTATCGTTGACATTGCCGCTACCGGTAGGGGTAACGCGCACCAAGCGACCGTTAACGGCGAACCGGGGGGCCATCAGAGCTGCTTTCATTCCTTCTTTCTCCTAGTATGATTTAGGGGGTCGGGTATGCCTTGGCTTGGCTGGATACTGGTCACACGAACTGCTGCCACTCAGGCTTGTTGCTATATACCCAACGGTAGTACTCCGCCCTCTTAAGGTCAGTTGCGGCATTATCGTCACAGAATACTTTCACGGCCGGGTGCAGTTGCAGTGCCGAGGCGGGGATGGCTGCAGCAATTGGGCCTTCAACGGCCTGAGCCAGCGCTTTGGCCTTATTCTGTCCGAAAGCCAGCATAAGGCATGTCCGGCTGTCAAGGATCGTGCCGATTCCCATGGTAAGCACATGCCGCGGTACTTCTGCCGATGAATCGAAAAAGCGGGCGTTGTCGGCAATGGTTTCTTCGGTCAACGTTTTAATGCGGGTTCGTGAGGCGAGGGATGATATGGGTTCATTGAAGCCGATATGACCGTCGCTGCCGATGCCCAGGACTTGGGCGTCGAGACCCCCGGCCTTTTCTATCTTTCCCTCGTACTGCCGGCAATGTTCCGGTATATCCGGCGTCAAGCCGTCCGGAATGTGGATATTTGCTTCCGGGATGTTGATATGTTTGAATAAATTTTCGTGCATGAAGTGTTTGTAGGAGGCAGGGTGCTCAGGAGGAAGCCCGACATATTCATCCAGGTTAAAGGTGGTTATCCGGCTGAAATCAAGGCCTTCTTCACGATGCATCCGGATCAGTTCATTATAGAGTTTGACCGGGGTACTGCCGGTGGCTAATCCAAGAACGGCATTGGGTTTCTCGCGTATGATTTTGGCCAAGTATCGGGCCGCGATACAGCTGCTCTTTTCAGGATCGTTCTGAATAATTATTTCCATAATCTGAATGTCTGCCTTTTTTATTGCTGGGGGAGATCAAAGCTATTGCTTTCAGGTACGATTGAGGTTGTCGGGTTACTTCTGGTCATGGTTCCCTGTTCCCAGCGGGAAACACGGTAAAGCGTGGCGAAATGAAAATCCGGAGCCGCTTCGCCCTGGCCGCCGACCAGCTCGCCACCGCGGCGGACATTGTCCTGCATCCAAGCGGGTAGTGAAAGATGATAAGGGTTGCGCGCCACTTCGCCTTTGTGGAATGACAAGGCGGTGATCAGCTCAGCCAGTATTTCCGGGGTAGATTCAATCATGAGATTCGGATCCGGCATTGGCTGCCAGTATTCGGTCTCGATAATTGTACATGTAAAATCCGACGGCATCATAGAAAGAGCGTCCATTACAAGAAAGTGCGTACCGATATGAGTGCCGTTCCAGTCTTGGGCATGCGGGAGGAAAAGAACCTGAGGTGCAATATCTTGCAGGATATCCGCAATGGTTCGTACGCATGTGCGCCAATGTGTCGGGTCATTGTTTCGCGTACTCGGTTTTATTTTTTCAAGGCCCCCTGCTTGAGTCTGCCGCAGATTAAACCCCAGATAACGGCATGCCTGCTGCAGTTCCTTGAACCGGGCGCCCTGACGATCCTTGCGGCTGCCTTGGGTTACTGCGATGTTTGTCACTTGAAATTTATTGCGATGCATTAGGCGCAGAGGCAGTGTGCCGATGATGCATTCGTCATCGGGGTGGGGCGACATAAGAATTGCACACGGTGCATCTCCAGTTGTCTCGGGCTCTGGGCGGTTTGTGACGTCCCCGAGGGGTAGGTGCTTTGCGTCTTCAAACGTTTTTACTAGGGTGTTGACAAAGTCTTTATAGTCCTGCATGGTTAAGATATCTCCGGCAGGCTGGCGGCGGCCACGGCTTGTCCGACGCGACGGCTTTTTTCATCAGGAACTTTCAGAGCTGTTTGCGCCGCCAAGTCCGGGAAAGCGCCTTTTAAAGTTTCCCGGGCTTTGGCCAAAATGATTTCACCACCTGCGCCTGACGTCACCCGGCCGAGCAACAGGGCGTTTTCGTATTTGTAATAGTCATGATAATGTACTAACGAATAACCTAAATAGACGCCGATGGATTCGAAAATTGACCGGGCTCGATCATCATTATTCTCAGCTAGGGCCTGCACTTCTTTAAGCTTTTCCGGCAACGGCATATCATCCGCCAACTGAATACCGGCGGCCGGCAGAAGGCGATTGACGGCCTGCTGGGAAAAATAAAGGGCTCCGACACCCCTGTCCCCAGACCATTCGTCCGCGGCGGCATCAGGATTGAAATCCACAGGCGCAAAAGCCAATTCGTTCAGGGCACCGGTAATTCGTGCCCCGGCATCAACATAACCGACGGCTTCGCTTGAGCCCATGGCGATCCCCAAGAGGTTGTTCGTTTTCAGTGACATGGCCCCAGCCAGAGCGGTGACATCGCCGTCATTGACGACGACTAACGGAACTCTCCATTCATCTGCGAGGCGCTTGAATAAATTTTTAACATCGTGCTTGAAGCGATTAGCGGGTATGCCTCTAAAAAGAGATGCAACCTTAACTTCATTATCAATATAAATCCCGGCCGCACTTCCGCCTATTGCATCTACCCGCGGCAGTTCCGCCGCCGCCATCTCCAACCCTTCCCGGATGCGCTGATAATGGTATTCCGGATCCGTCTGCGGCACCGGATCCCAAGGGATTTCGGTGCTGAAAACCGGTTTTCCGTCCTGTACGGCAGCCAGTTTATAATCACTGGCTCCTAAATCAAATCCGATGCGACAGCCGTCCAAGTGGCCGCCGATGGATTTGGGCTGAGCATGTTGCGAGGGAACCTCGTCGGCGCTGTTGACGATTCTAACGATGAGGTGCCGGCCATAGACTTTTGCCATGATACTGTCGTCGAAGGCGCGTTGACCTTCCGTGCTGTATGATTTGTGTAGAGCTCGGCCAATTTCTGCGGGTCCGTGAACCGTAATACGCCACCCCCCTTGAGACCAGAGGACAAACTTGAGGTGGCGCTCAACATAAAGTAGCGTCTGTTCCGAGTTCTCCGGCGAAGTGAGGATCTCGATGTCGTAGCGTCCAATAAGGCCGGATTCACGCTCAACGGCGATAAGTAAATTTGTCTTTTCATTGCCGCTGGCGTTCCGGACCGCGTTTTTATAGGTTCGATTATAGAGGCAGGCGGGGCTGAAATGTGCCTCAAGCGGCGGCACAAATTTGGGGGCGGGTATTTGAATCATCTTTTTGTCTCGCTTTTATGCTGTCAATATAGCCCGTAAATTACATGAAAAATTAGCTTTTGCGGTTTAATTCTAAGAACACAAGAAACTTAGCTTTATTCCTTTCAGTTTTCGTCGGGATTACCACCGGCTGAGGTCATCTGCAGTTGCGTACCAAGCCGTAAAACCTGTCTTCGTATTCCTCCAGCAAACCGTACTTGCGCAGTTTGTTGCCCAACGCGTGTATGCGGTCCCGGTTGGCTCCGGCGTTTTGAAAATCACTTTCAATTTCTTCACGGACGAAGACCGGTACGTCATTGGCGGTTCCCTCCATCAGGCCGCGCTGGGAGAGATCACGGATATTTTTTGGTGCCGAAGCACCTATAAGCTCGATCCCGAAACGCACCAGAGACACCTCCCAAAGGTCGTCAACCCCGATGATGACACCGGCGAAGTTTTCTTCATTTTGCTTTAAGTCCTCGGCGATTTGGTCTGCCACTTCTTTGAGATTGCCGGGAACAACCTGCTGGTTGTGTTCTTCTTTGCGGAACTTCAAACCATACTGCAGTATTCGCATGCCTTCTTCGGAGGTGCTGAATTGATCAGCATACTCCCGGGCTTCTTCCCCGAAGTTTTCCGCTAGTTGATTAGCGTAAAAAGTCGGGGTTATCAACCGGGGACGTTCGACGTGAAAACGGCCTTGCCGGATTCGAACCTTGCTGACGCTGTCCATGAGTTCTGTAACCACATGATATTCCACTACCGTGGCCCCGAAAGTTTCTAATTTATTGCGGGGAGAATGGACTATTTCAGTCAGGGCTGATGCGTATTCAATTTCTTCACGTGATGCCATAATACAAGTATACCATTCTTGCGGAATTATTAAAGCTGGATCGTTCGTAAATGTGGCTCCCTTGTAACTTAAATTATGATTCCGTCATGCTGATTGCGCCGGTAAGAGATATTAGACCGCCGGTGGCGACGAAAAGGAACAGTGTTTGCATACCCCAGGCGGAAGCGATGTAAGCCCCCAGTAGCGGTAACAGTGTGAGGGGGCTGGTTAAAGTGTTGAGAAAACCGATATAAGACGCGCGGCGGTGAGCCGGGGCGTTGACAATCAGGAAGCGGCGCCCACCTACCATAGTGGCTTGCAAAGCCAGTCCCATCATAGCAAGAGCAGTGAAATAAATCAGTAACGGCAAATCGACTGTGCCACCGGGGATGTCAAAAGCAAATGCCGAAGGTAGATGCGGTGCGAGTAGCGCGGTGAGCGGGGCAAGGATAAATAATGCGGCTCCCATAATCAAGGCAACGCGGGAGTCGAAAAAATCGGCCAGTTTGCCGCAGAGCAGGGCGCCGAATGTGCGACTGGTCTTTAATATTGCCACCATAATCCCCCCCATTAAAGCGATTCCCCCCGCCGTGGCAGTGCCTTTCACTACTTCTTCAGAACCGTACGGGATAAAGAAAGCAAGGCCTATAAAGCTTACTCGGAATCCCAAGCGTTGGATTAGGTAACAACGGTAGTTGTGGTCGCGCCGAAGCCATTTCAATCCGCGTTGCAAAGAACCGGCAAACGACGTTTTTTCTTTGGCTTTGGGCCCTGGCTCTTCTCGGCAGAAGCACCACGTACCCATGTCAAGAATGACAAACAGCGCCCCCATTGACGCCAAAATTATATAGTTCCATGGTAAGTTGATTTCCCCCAGTATAGGCTGGATTACCAGAAACCCCACAAGTATAGTCACCGCGCCTCCCAAAAAACTGCGAATGCCGATATAAGAACCGGTTTTCTCAGCCGGGATAAGCCGCCCGATCATATCCATATAAACAACATGGGCACAGGCAGTGCTGAGGCAGGCCAGAGCGTAGACCAAGAAAAAGAGTGTGGTTGTGGCGGCGTTATAATAAAAAGTAAGTAACCAGACGGCTAAAGCCAGAAGAGTGAAAGCAGTACCGCGAACGAAGGTCAGAAATATAAATTGCGGTCGACGGCGCGGTGAGTGTTCCAAAAAACTGCTGGCCAGTAACTGTGGCGCCATGGTGAAGGCTTTATTGATGATGGTGACAAGGGCCACTAGCACAGGAGATTTTGATAGGGCATAGATTAAACCGGCGAGTATCAGTTGCGGGTGTACTAAGTCACGGCCTACTGCGCCCAGAATTCCGGCCATAACGCCGGTTCTGAAGTTATGCCTGGCGTGCTGTTTGTTGCTGGGTACTTGGCTGGGGGATGGTTCAGACATCGGGGATGGGCTATAGCTTTTTGCGGCGGGTCTAGTTAGACGCCATGCGAAAAGGTATCGCACCCATGCCCGTGCTTATTTCGGATGAGATTTTGACTTTTCGGCGGGAATCGCTAGCCCTAAGCTAACGGTTCCCGCCGGAAAGTCGACATATCGCCGAAAGAAGCACGGGCCCTTCGGGTTGAGGCGGCGGCAACCCTTCTCGGGTTTTCGAGTTGTAAGGCATTACCGCTGAGGGTATTGCATGACAACGCGAAAACCCCGAGAAGAGCCACCGGCGCTCCCAACATGGGCGCGATACCTTTTCGCATGGCGTCTATCCAGAGATCGCAACTAAATCTTCGAACATAGGCCAAGTTTGCCGCACCTTTCTTCAAAGCACCGCCCCGCGACGACAGGGTAGAAGCCAACCTTATGGATCGGCAGTGATGCGCCTCATCAGGCGAAAAATGGCAAATCCCCGACCACCCCCTCCGTGAAAAGGATGATCCTACCTCTTGTCGGGCTTGGATTTTGCCTCAGGCGGAATTAGCATCTATACCTTCAAGGTGTCCCCTTAGCGTCCCCGGCGGAGTGCAAGATTCGGCTAGCGCACTTCAGTAGGGACTACCTCCCCTAGGTGCCTCCACGCACGCACGATTTTATTTTATTTCAGCACGTTTCTTGCCACACCTACACTTAAACACTTGCATTTGGTGTGCTTTCCACCCTCAATCGGAGCCTGAATAAATCACAAAATAGCTCGTTTTCGAGGATAAAACCTTTTCGCATAACGTCAGACTTGGAGAAGCCCTTTATTCTTTCTGGAGTTGCCGGAACGCGACCAAATGGGGAAAAAAGATCGATAATGTTGAGTCATTGGAAACCAAGCCCTATTTTGAGGAAAGTGTTCCTGACGGTCATTTTACCGATCCTCAAGACCTTATCGGCAGAATTGTGGTAACCCCGCTGGTGGCAGGCGAACCAGTACTCGAATCCCGCCTGGCGCCCACGACCCTCACTCAGGGAGGCATTCCGGCAGTGCTCAAACCCGGCACCCGGGCCATCTCAGTCCAGGGCAACAAGATACAGGGGATCGCCGGATTCATCAGACCCGGCAACCGGGTGGATGTGCTGCTGACCCTCACCCACCCGGACACCGAAGAAGAGTTCACCAA
>JAWOEV010000107.1:0-4369 GCA_046482565.1 Lentisphaeria bacterium
CATGCACTACCCTCAGCGGTAATGCGTTACAACTCGAAAACCCGAGAAGAGTTGCCGCCGCCTCAACCCGAAGGGCCCGTGCTTCTTTCGGCGATATGTCGACTTTGCGGCGGGAACCGTTAGCTTACGGCTAGCGATTCCCGCCGCAAAATCAAAATCTCATCCGAAATAAGCACGAGCATGGGTGTGATACCTTTTCGCACGGCGTCTAGATTGGGATTGGGAAGAATAAATCGGAGATGTTACTGTGCCGAAAAATTTTGTTTCATTGGGAGATTTATTGCCTGATACCGACATGCGCTGTCGGGTCAAAGGTTGTAAAAATCTCTGGTCTCTGCAAGGCGATGAGATTCTGGCTGCCCTAGCTACTCCCGCCGGTAAACTGCCGGACCGCATGTGCTCCACCTGCTTCGAAACGTTCAAGACGCTCAAGGACCAAGAGGCCGAATGTGCTGCGCCCGATTGCAAGAACACCTGGACTTGGAACCGGTTCCAACAACTCGAAGCGCATGCCCGAGGGTTTAAAAGTCCCCCAAAGCACCTGTGTCCTGAATGCACTCAAAAAAAGCAGACAATTGAGCCGCGTGAAGTTCCCTGCCGGATGAAGAATTGCACTAACACCTGGACCTGGTCGCCCGAAAAGCAAATAACCTGGGACAAAGAATCCCCCCCACAGCGACTCTGCGATGAGTGCTATCATGAATTGCAAAAACTCAAAGATCAAGAAATCGAATGCCGCATGCGCGGTTGCAAAAGGACTTGGACATGGTCGCGCTTTAAACAACTCGAGTGCAGCAAGGCCGGAGAAAATCCGGCCAAGCCGCCCCGCCGCTTGTGTGAAGATTGTTTTGCCAAACTGCAACAACTGGAAGACCGCGAAATTACCTGCCGAATACCGCAATGCCAGCGCACCTGGACTTATAATCGGTTTGCCCAGCTGGAAGAGAGCTTAAAACACGGCTCGGATGGAACGACTCCCGAACGTTTCTGTGAACCCTGCTTCAATTTTTATAAGAAAACCCGCGAACGGCATCCCCGGTGCCGAATTCGAGGTTGTTCCCATACTTGGATTTACACGCGCGACCAGCAACTCAAAGACTGGCTGGCCGGTATTAATGAAACGCCCCGAAAACTGTGCAAGTCATGCGCCGCGGAAATTAAAAAATATCCCCCCAAAGAAATCAACTGCTCCGTCCCCGGATGTGAAGGCCAAGCAACCTGCAAGCCAGAAGAGCAATTGCGAAACGCCAAGCTGCGATCGAGACACCAAACTCAACACCGGTGTGAGGCCTGTGAAGCATTTCTGGCATCCCATAAACCCCAGATTTTAAACTGCCGAAGTTGCGGGGCCGAAATTAAATGGTCTGCCTATGAACAACTGCTGGTCGACCGCGGTAACTTTCAAAAGCCGACGTTTTGTCCGGATTGTGCCAGCAAAGAATTAAGGCCTGATACTGGACCTGACAAGCCCCCGGAGGAGCATCATTTCGTCATACGCATGCCGCAAGGCGGCAAATGGAGTGCGGACCCCGCCATCGCCCAATGGCCCCCTCACCTTAACCACGAGACAATTGATAAAGTTCGCGAGGCGGACTTGCGCATTGTCGCCTTGGGAGATGACACCACCTGCTCAGCCGAAAACCCCAACCAAGGCTGGCCAGCAGTGCTGGAAGATAATTTAAATCGAAAATTGGCGGATGAAGGACTGAGCGCAGTCGTAATCAACGCCGGCATTCCAAAAACCACTTCAGCGCAGGCCGTAAAACGTCTGCCGCGCGATGTGCGACCATTCGCGCCGCACTTGGTGTTGCTTTCGTTCATCTGCGCGGATTCCTGGCTGAAGTCGCGCCACAATGACGACGGCTGGCATCCACGTCTTCCCTTGGAAAAGGCAGAAACTGCAACCAGAAATCTAATGCGGGAATTGCGCAAAAACGACACGCAGGCCATCTACTGGACACCACCCCCTATTTTTCCTCGAGAACTCGCAGAAAACGGCGACAAAAACCGTCCCCGAGGTTGGGCGGAAGCCCAACAGGCCCAGCGCAACAACGTGCAAAGCCAGACGGTCCGAATCTGCCATGAAATGAATATCCCCATACTCGATTTAAACGCGCGGTTCGAGGTCAACGGCACCCGCAGTGCTCGTAAATGGATGCAGGATTGGTACCGTCCCAATGCCACCGGGGTCCGCAACATGGCCAATTGGATAGCCGATTACCTAGCCCAAGTTTCGCAACTTGGGCTATAAATCGTTGCTCTGCAACGACCGGTTTTCTTGTGGCGTTACAAAACCGACGAACTTTCCATCGGTTGATCTTTTACTTTTTCCGATAGGTTTGAGCAAGCCCCATCCGGTTATTCACCAATCATTTTGACTAATACGCGTTTGCGGCGCTTTCCGTCAAACTCACCGTAAAAAATCTGTTCCCACGGGCCGAAGTCCAATTTTCCGTTTGATATTGCTACGACAACTTCGCGCCCCATTACCGAGCGCTTGAGATGCGCATCGGCATTGTCTTCAAAGCCGTTGTGTTGATACTGGCTGTGTGGTTTTTCTGGGGCCAGTTTCTCGAGCCATTTTTCAAAGTCGGCATGCAGACCGCTCTCATCATCATTGATAAAAACACTGGCGGTTATGTGCATCGCATTGCACAACAAGAGTCCTTCCTGCAATCCGCTTTCTTCAAGGCACCGATTAATCTCGGGCGTAATATTTATATACTCCCGCCGACTGCTTGTCTCAAACCACAATTCTTTTCTATAGCTCTTCATGTTTACTCCTTTTGCTTCGTGTAAAAAGCGGGCTAGATAGACGCGCGTCTAGATATGGGACAGGGCTACCTGGCCGATGGGAAAGACATTGAAGCCAAGGTCGTAAAGAGCCTGGTGGTCGAGGATATTGCGGCCGTCGAAGATAAAAGCCGGGCGCTGCATACCGGCAAGGATTTTTTTGTAATCCAGCTCCTTGAACTGCTTCCATTCAGTTACTACGGCAATGGCATGGGCCCCGGCCGCCGCCCTGTACGGATCCTCTTCGTAACTGACTGCTCCGGCGGGTTGATCTGCCAGCGCAGTACGGGCATTATCCAAGGCTTCAGGGTCGGTTATAGCCAGTTCCGCTTTTTCTTCCAGCAATCCGCGGCAGATATCAATTGCAGGGCTGTTGCGAATGTCGCCGGTGTCAGCTTTGAATGAAAATCCAAACACTGCGATTTTCTTATCAACAACCGTATTGAACATAGTTTCGACTATTTTACGGACAAAACGCTCTTTTTGGAACTGATTCATCCTGATCACCTGGTGCCAATATTCGGCCACTTCCTTAAGCCCGTAATAACGACAGAGATAAACCAGATTTAAGACATCTTTCTCAAAGCATGAGCCGCCGAAACCTACGCTCGCTCTGAGGAAACGTGATCCAATACGGCCATCCAGTCCCACCGCATGCGCTACTTCTGAGACATCCGCCCCGGTATTTTCACAAAAGGCGCTTATGCTGTTGATTGAGCTTATCCGTTGCGCCAGAAAGGCATTAGCAGCGAGTTTTGACAGCTCACTGGACCATACATTTGTTGTGATAATCCGTTCTTCAGACACCCAGTTGCGGTAAACGTCCGCCAGCTTTTGCACTGCGGCCTGCCCCGCCTCGGTACGCCGGCCGCCAATAAGCACACGATCGGGATTTTCCAAATCATTCATCGCGGTCCCTTCGGCCAGGAATTCGGGGCTGGAAAGCACTTCGAAATGAATGCCCTTGTCATTAGAGTTAAGAATTCGTTCCATCGCCTGCGCGGTGCGCACCGGCACAGTGCTTTTTTCTACAACTATCTTGGAGTTATCCGAATGGGTCAGAATTTGCCGCGCCGTCTTTTCCCAGTACTGCAAGTCAGCCGCCATCCCCGCTCCGGCACCGAAGGTTTTAGTTGGGGTATTGACACTTACAAAAATAATATCTGCTTCCGCAATACTGCCAGCAATATCTGTCGAGAAAAAAAGGTTCTTATCAAGTGTTTCCCGAACTACCTCTTGAAGACCCGGTTCATAGATTGGCGGATTGCCGGATTGCCATGCCTTGATTTTCTCGGCGTTTATATCAACCGTCATCACCCGGCAATCCGGACATTTTTTGGCTATCATTGCCATTGTGGGACCGCCGACATAACCGGCACCGATACAGAGGATATTAGTCATCATATATTCCTTTTTACAGTTCAGCTAACCCGCTTTTTGCACGAAGCAACAGTATTGCAAATTTGTTTTTTTTCTCCGGCTTGTTGCTGTGGTAACCACCGCTTCAAGCCGGAAAAATCAAAGATGTGATGCTGTTGCTTCGCCCTCCGGGTGAAAAATGAGATTATGAGCCGAC
>JAWOEV010000109.1:0-4172 GCA_046482565.1 Lentisphaeria bacterium
CCCCCCCAGGGGGCTTCTTTTCCCGCCAAGTCCAAACCGAACTTTTATTCCTCCTCTCCGTCGATAATCAGGCAGGCCGGTAATTTCACGGAGGCAGAGGTGGCGGCAATCATGGAGGCCAAACAAAAACACTATGCAGACAGGGAGAATATTAATCTATTTCTTGCGGCTGATATCATGGGGCGCCTCAGATCGAATTTTTCATTCACTGAATCAGGGATCGTAACAATTGAGGCAATAGCCCATTCGCAGGCCGGGGATATCAGCCGCCGGCTTACAATAACCCGGGACTGCCGCCAAATCCGGGATAATGTTCACGGGCACAAGATTTTTCGAAACTGGCAGAAGGTTTTCCGGTGACGCTGTAAAACTGAGCCATTCAGCGATATATTCATCATTTATGCGAACATTAAAAAACAAAGAGTGCATCGGTATTTGCTGGAACCATGAAGGTGCCTGCTTCGGTGTGAAGGTGAGCGGCAATAACGAGCGCTACGAGGTGACCTCTGCCTGGCGTAGCTCTTCGGAGTCCGAAGAAGACGTCTCGGTTCTGCTATCGAAAGGGATTGACGATTTGGCCCCGGTCGATAATACCAAAATAATCGCTGGGAGTACGGCGCTGGAGGCAGGTGTACTTGATTTGACGATCCCGGATTTGAACTCCGCGGACCTTCGAAGCCTTTTGGCGTATGAGCTGCGCAAACAGTCGCCGGTGGCAGAAGCTAATTTGGTATGGGGATACCGTAAACTGCCGACCGCGAATAAGTCTGCCGATAAAAACAACATACGGCTGATTTTTATGCGGGAGGAAGCATGGTACCGTTGGGTTGACCATATCAGCTCTATCCCCAATGGCATCGATGCACTTCTGCCGCCGTTTGCCGCCCTTGATCCACCGCTGCAAGGCAGTTCGGTTATGCTTTCCGGCAACGGCGACAGGCCGTATGTCATGGCCGCCGATACCACTAGCGGTTTAAGATCCATGTTATTTGTAGGTGAGGAGCAAATTGATGCTTTCGGTGCCCCCCCGGACCCGTTGTCGCACGCAACAATTGACGAAGGTCCGCTACTTGATTATCCAGAAGCTGAGCAGCAGAACTTCACGGGGCCCTTAATTCTGGCCCTCTACGGAGCTTCCGGGGCGGTGCGGGAAGATCGCAAAACCAGCTTGGCCTTGCCGGTCGAATTACGCCGACGCCCTCATAAGGCAAGTTTTCGGCTGGGCGCTTTTCTGGTTTTATACTTTGCCGTCGTCCTGCTTTTTGCCGGCATGAAAAGTTATTTGAACGCCGGAGCCTACCTGGATGAGCTTAAGAAAGAGATAAGACAAACTGAGTATGATATAGAAAAACTGGCCGACAAAGACACCCCCCGGGAAACGTTGCAGGCCGTGCAGCAGGAGGTTAGTGCTCTACAGATGGGAGAGGCTTCCCTGACCGAATGCCTTATTGAAATTACCAAATTGCTGGACGATAAATACTGGGTTGCGAATATGAGCTGGAATGAAGGCAGAATACAACTTGAAATCCGAACCAATGTTGATGACCTGAGTTTGGTCGATAAGCTCGAAAAATCACCCATACTTGCTGATGTTGTGCCGGTTCGCAAGGTTGTGGATCATAAAAATAATCTGATTATGAAAATACAGCTTCACACGGCAATACCTGAGAGCGAAGATGTGCAGCCAGTACCGGCACCGGAGTTGTAAAGCATGATCAGTATTTTAAAAAAATGGCAGAACTTAGCGCTGAAACAGCGTTTGATGATTATAACAGCCGCTATACTCGGCGTTCTCGTCGCGGCGCAGTACATAGAGTTGCCGAGTAGCCTCTTGCCGCTACCCCATATCATATCTGCCAAAGAGGAGGAGTTAATCAAGCAAAAAGCGCACTATAGTAAGTTACAAAACAAACTCCGGCGAATTGAATTGACCCGTCAACAATTGCAGCGGCAAGTTGGCCCGTACCTGTGGCGCATGGAAGGCAAAGTCCCGTCCGCCGCTTTACAGGCCGACCTTCAAAAGATTGCCCGTAAAGCGCATGTAACAATCCAAACCACCGGTGGACAACGAACCTATGATGTTTCTGATCATGTCCGCAGTGTCGAGGCTGCCGTTAAGTTAACTGGTACCATGCGGGAAATTAGCCGGTTTCTTGAGGTCTGCGAGAAAAACGCAAATCATATCGCTTGGCATTCGTGCCGCCTTAGACCTATTGACAGGGCCCAGGGAGTCAAGGTTAATCTTTCGGGCCGGGTAAAAGCTTTTTTCCTTGCGACCCCGGCTGAAAAACTTGTCTTCATAAACTCTAGGCAAAACAAGGAAAACCTCCCGGAGAAGACGCCATGACGGCACCCCATGCAATCTTTAATTTCGGCTTGATATCCATCTCTGCAGCCGTCACGCTCATGGTCTTAAATCACGACTTTTCCCGTGCTACAGTAGCAGAATTGCTGGACCGCAAAAGATCAAGCGTGGAAATGGGAAAGGTTGCGCCTCCAAATCTCAGCAATGCGGGAAACAACAAAGACGCAGTGCCAAATGTCAGCATAATTTATGAAAGAACGATTTTCAATCCGATGCGCACGGAGAGACTCAGTATGAATGATGATTCCGAAGATTCCACCACCCGGAAACCCTTGGATATGGAACTGATCGGCATCGGAGTAGTGGATGACGCGGCAGCGGCCGTCATAAATTTCAGTAACCGGCAAAACAACAAACTCCGGCGAAAATCGCAGAGCGCCAAAAAACAAACTCGGCACGTTTATCGGCTCGGACAGCGGATTGAAAATACCGGCTATAAGATCACCGATATTACGTTGAACGAAGTCATCCTGAACAGAGGCGACGAAGAAAGGGTATTGCGCCTCCAGAAATCCGACAGCAACACTGTTGCGAGAAAAAAAGCGGCGACTCGGCATGCAGAGGCGCTTCGCCGCCGGCAGTCTCAAGCCGCTGATCAGCAAGAAGCTTCAGCGCCACCGCCTCCGAGGCCTCTTGGGGAGGTGCCGGAGGGCTTGAAGGAACTGGCTGAAAAGCAAGCGGAAGTGCGGAAAAATGACAACAAAGATACAGAAATGACCCCGGAAGAGCGAACTGCAAAAGCCCGGCAAAGAATCCGCGAAATTCTGGAAAAAAGGCGTAAAGCAAAAGCTCAGCAAACAAACTAGATCGAAGGGAACACCCAACCATGATAACGAAAGTCAAGCTGAAAGGAATTTTAAAGTGCATAACTCCCCTGATAGCAGTAACTGCAGTCTCGTGGTGTGGGTGCAAGACAACGGCCCCTTCCCAAACCGGAGGGGACGATTCGGAAACGCAGACTGTAAGGCAATTATCCCAGGCTGTACCCAAGGCTGAAATGCTGGACGAATCCGCCTTGGAAGTTGATAAAATAATTCCTGAAAGGGTCAAAGAGGAAGAAGACAGAATGTTGCTGTCTGAAACCTCTGAACCCCCGGCAACGACCGCTCCGGAAAGCGAGTATCCAGTCTCACTTGTAAAGGGAATTAAAAATCCTGATGAAAAGGTAAACGTTCTACTGAACCTGGATGCAGCACCATTGAACGAAGTTGTGCCTTTGTTCGCCGAATTGCTCGATTTCAATTACCTCATCGATCCCAGTGTCAAGGGCGCGGTTACGATGACCGTTGAATCGCAAATGAGCGCTCGAGAAGTTTGGAAAACCTTTGAACATGTTCTTTGGCTGGCCGGTGCGTATGCTTCTAAGAATCCCGGTTTTATTCATATATTGCCTTTTCAGAAAATGGCTCGCGAAAGGCGAATGCTGACCGAACATGATCCGCAGGCGAATGTTGAGGTTGCGGTCCTGCCGGTCAAATACTCAAAAAGCGCCAAAATGGTTGCCCTGCTTAAACCCTTCATCACGCCGGGCGCAACGCTGACTAATTTGCCCCGACGCAATTGCATACTTGCAGTTGAAGCCCCGCCCAATCTTTCGAAACTGAGAAAACTGGTGGACATGCTGGACAAGAAAGGTGAAGCGGCCTGGCCGCGGATGGCTGTTCGCTGGCGCACAGCAGTATACCGAAAACTACCCGCCCTTCTACCACCAGTTTTCCGCCGCTATCCGGTAAAACTCGTCGAGCATTTTTACATCATAGCCGAAGAACTTATAGTTTCTCCGGGCAATGTTGAACCAGCTTTTCTC
>JAWOEV010000124.1:0-11652 GCA_046482565.1 Lentisphaeria bacterium
GTCCTATCAAAAACTGCTGCACCATCTTTAATTGTCACATTATTAGCAATTAAAGCACCCCTTATTTCGGCCCTGGACTCTATATAATTATTATCCCAGATAATACTGTTTTTTATTGATAATGCGCCAGCCGTAAGCTAACGGTTTCCGCCGAAAAGACGAAAGATCGCCGAAAGAGACACGAGTCCTTCGGGTTGAGGCGGCGGCAACTCTTCTCGGGTTTTCGTGTTGTAACGCATTACCGCTGAGGGTAGTGCATGACAACACGAAAACCCCGAGAAAAGCCACCGGCGCTCCTCAATCCGCCTAGGCGGAGCGCGAGACCTTTTCGCATGGGCCTGACACCTTTTCCGGATAGGCTCTGAAAGGCATCCCGCAAGATGTGAACAATAACGGCAAGGACAGCCATAATGAAATCGATTTTTTCTAAGTTTAAGCACGGCTTGCAACGTACTAAAACCTCCCTGGTCCGGCAGATTCAGGGTATGGTATCGGACGTTGAAAATTGGGATGAAGAGACCTTCGAAGACCTCGAAGCCGCTTTGATGAGTGCTGATCTGGGGGTTGAAATGAGCGCCCGGCTGGTGGATGATATCCGGGATCGATATCAGCGCGGTGAAATTAAAACCGGGGGGGATGTGCTGGCGCTTGCCGAAAAGGATGTAGCGCAGGTGCTTGAAAAGCACCGCAGCACGCCGGTGAACTGGGCTACCGAAGATCCGACGGTAATTTTTATTGTCGGGGTTAACGGGAGCGGGAAAACCACAACCGCTGCTAAACTGGCTTACATGTGGAAGCAGGACGGCAAATCACCATTGTTGGCGGCCTGCGATACTTTTCGGGCCGCGGGGATTGATCAGGTGAAGATCTGGGGCGAACGCATTGCGTGTCCGGTTGTGGCCGGAAGTCACGGCGGCGATGCCTCAGCGGCGGCATTCGATGCGGTGAAAGCGGCTAAAAACCGGGGGCTTGATGTGGTCTTAATAGATACCGCCGGGCGTCAGCATACCAGTCGCGGCCTGATGGCCGAATTGGATAAAATGCGGCGGACGGTTGATAAAGCGCACCCCGGCGCGCCGCATGAAGTCTGGCTTACCGTAGATGCGTCTACCGGTACCAACGCCATGCGGCAGGCTAAAGAATTCGGCAGTGCTTGTGATCTTACCGGCTTGATTTTGACTAAATTGGATGGTAGCGGCAAGGGTGGGGTCGTTGTGCCGATATGCCGGGAATTAGAATATCCGGTGCGGTTTGTGGGGTTAGGCGAGCAGATGGAGGACTTACAACCGTTTGAAGCCGACTATTTTGCCCGGGCTTTGTTCGAGTAGAAATGGAGCATAAAGCTATGCGTTGTGATATATGCGGAAAAGAAGAGGCAGTGCTTCACGTAAAACAAGTGATTAATGAACAGGCCAAGACACTGCATCTGTGCCCGGGATGTGCTGCCGGAAAAGGGTTGCAGGTAAATGATGAGGACGTGGACTTTTCTTCTCTGATTACCAATATCGCGGCGGAACTGCTGCCATCTGAAAAGGGGGGTGAAGAGGCCGTTGAATGGGGCGCGGCAAGCGAAGCCCTTACTTGTCCGGAATGCGGTCTTCAAACCTCGCAATTCAAGAAAACCGGACGGCTTGGCTGTCCTGCCTGTTACGAAACGTTTGCTAAGCTTCTTAAGCCCGGGCTGGCGGCGATTCACCGAGGAATGCAACACCGCGGCCGGCAACCGGAATCCGACGCTCTGTCCGGGACCGGCGAAGCGGGGAACGAATATCTGCTGTTTGAACTCAATGAGCAACTGAAACGTGCGGTTGCTGCCGAAGCGTATGAGGAGGCAGCCCGTTTGCGGGATCGTATCCACCAGTTTACAGCCTCGTCAGGGGGCGAGAAATAGCCGTGGTGTCCAGTTCCATAGCTGCATTTGCCGAGAAAGTTTCTCCCTGCCTGCGCTTGGGAGGATCAGACGGGGACGTGGTACTATCCACTAGGGTTCGTCTTGCCCGGAATCTGCAGGGATGCCCTTTCCCCGGTCGCGCCGGTGCCGATGAACTTCAGGAAACGTTCGCCGCTGTCGCTCGGGCTGCCAAGGTTGCAATGGACGAAGAATTGGGCTTGGAAAAATCGATAAGTGATATGTCCATGGCAGACCGCAATTTTCTGGTGGAAAGGCGTTTGATCAGTAGTGATTTAGCGAGTCGCGGAGCCGGAAGCGGCGTTTTGAGCGGGCTTGATGAACAACTTGTCGTGATGATAAACGAAGAAGATCATTTGCGCTGTCATTCCGTCTATCCGGGGTGTGACATTGAAAAACCTCTGAGGGCTGTAACTGGGGTTGTTAATGAGATTGAATCGGAATTGCCCGTTGCCTTCAGTAAGGAGCTGGGGTATTTAACGGCATGCCCGACCAACCTGGGCACGGGACTGCGTATTTCGATTATGATGCATTTGCCCGCCTTGGTTTTTTGCGGTCAGGAAGAAAAAATATTTCGGGCCGCCGGGCAGTTGGGACTGGCGGTTCGGGGCTTGTTCGGGGAGGGCACAAACCCTACCGGCAATCTTTATCAGCTCTCCAACCAGTCAACCTTAGGTGAAGATGAAGCAACCATAAGCAGTCGCCTGGAACGTATCAGTTCGCAGTTAGTACGGGCCGAGCGCAGTGCCCGAAATAGTTTGCTACGTGCGTCCTCTATGGAGTTTACAGATTATATAGCGCGGGCGTATGCAACCCTGAAATATGCCCGGGTTATTACCGCCGAAGAAGCTCTGGATAAATTATTCGCTCTGCGTCTGGGCTTGCTTATCGGCATGTTTGACAACCGGGATTTGTCACCAGTACATGATCTTATCCAGCTGGTTATGCCCGAGCATCTACAATTGCATCTACATAAAGATTTGAAAGATACTGACCGAGATATCGAACGCGCAGTTTTAATCCGGCGTAAGATCACCTATATTTAACCAGAACCTCCGCGAAAAGGGTTTTAGCTTGTTCTTGAGTTCAACTTTGTCGCGCATCCCGCTCTTGAGCGAAACCAGCAAGCTGGCCGCGGTGTACACCTTGTCTCGCACTTTGTCGAGTTCTTTATAAATAACATCAAACGATTCGAAATGGGTGCGAGACAAGGTGCGGTACAGTACCGGTGGAACGAACGTTTGGGAAAAGGGCGAACGAAACGCCTCCCCCCAACTTTCGCACCACTGCCGCAAGGACAGTGGAGGCGTAACTCCCTTTTCGCGGACGGTCTAGACAGGAACAAAAGATGCTCAACCGGGTCTCGAATAACAGATTGATTGAAATGATGCTGAAAGTAAATTTTTTTTGGACACCCAGAGTGGCCATTAATCATAATTGTAAAAGGTTTTAAAATGAGTGACAAGAACAATGATTTCGGCTTTGCCATGAATAATTTTACGCCGCGGGCGCAACAGGTATTAGTGTTGGCCAAGCGCGAAGCTAAGCGTTTTGGGCATGACTATATAGGGACTGAGCATCTGCTGATGGGGCTGGTCAACCTCGGCCAGGGGGTTGGCATGTCTGTATTGCAGAATCTGGGATTGGATATGCAGACTTTGGCATACGAAGTGGAAAGGCATTCAGGTCCGGTCAGTGATACCGAACTTAAGGGTGATCCGCCGATGACACCGCGCGTAAAAAGGGTTCTGGCATTTGCCGCCCGTGAAGCCCGTTCACTGAACTATAATTATATTGGCACAGAGCATCTGTTGCTGGGACTCTTGCGCGAAGGCGACGGTGTGGCGGCCAAAATCCTCCGCGGTCTCAACCTCGATGTTGACGCTGTCCGAGCCGAGGTGATGAAATCACTTGACCCGAAATTCCTACCCCCTGAGGCTGATCCTGATCAGAGTGCGGAGAAAGGTGAAAACGTGAATAACGAAAAAAGCAGCAAAAAAATGCCGGCCTTGCGTGCCTTCGGGCGGGACTTGACGCAACTGGCTCGAGAAAATGAGCTGGACCCGGTTATCGGTCGCAAGAAAGAAATCGAGCGCGTTATACAGATTCTCTGCCGGAGGCATAAGAACAATCCCGTGTTGATTGGTGAGGCGGGGATTGGTAAAACCGCCATTGTCGAAGGCCTAGCCCAAGAAATAGTGAAAGGCAATGTTCCCGAGCTTCTCTGCGATCAGCTGGTTGTCGGGCTTGATCTGCCGTTGATGATTGCCGGGACAAAATACCGCGGCCAATTCGAGGAACGGATTAAGGCTGTCATGGACGAAATTAAAAAGGCCGGAAACGTTATCCTTTTTATTGATGAGCTGCATACAATAGTTGGAGCTGGTGGGGCTGAAGGTGCCATGGACGCTTCTAATATATTAAAGCCTGCCTTGGCCCGTGGTGAAATTCAGTGCGTGGGAGCTACGACCTTGGATGAATACCGGAAAAACATTGAAAAAGACGCCGCCCTGGAACGTCGTTTCCAATCCATTGTCGTCAACCCGCCTACACTCGAAGAAAGCGTTGCAATTCTGCACGGTCTTTCGGATCGTTACCAGCGCCATCACCACGTGCATTTCACGGATGCGGCTCTCAAGTCTGCAGCCCATTTATCCGACCGTTACGTCACGGGACGGCACTTGCCGGATAAAGCAATAGACGTCATCGACGAGGCCGGTTCCCGGGCGCGTATCTCCTCAATGATGCGTCCCCCTGATGTCACCGAAATAGAACATGATATTGCGGATATGCAGCGGCGCAAAGAAGACGCTGTAGAAGAACAGCAGTTTGAACGCGCGGCGGCTTTGCGGGATAAAGAGAAGGAACTCAAGAACAAACTTGAAGAAACCCTCCAAGCTTGGCGTACAGAGCGCGACAAAACCGTGGTTGATATTAGCGAAGAGGATATTCGCCATGTGGTTGCCAAGATGAGCGGGGTTCCCCTGCAACGCCTTGAAGAAGGCGAAGCGCAGCGGCTCCTGCGCATGGAAGATGAGGTGAAGCGCACGGTCGTCGGCCAAGACAAGGCAGTGGAAACGATCAGCCGAGCCCTACGGCGCAGCCGGGCTGAATTGAAAGACCCCAATCGCCCCATTGGCTCGTTTGTCTTTCTGGGGCCGACCGGCGTCGGCAAGACCCTGCTTGCCAAGTCACTGGCGGAATTCATCTTCAGCGATCCGAATGCTTTAATTCGTTTAGACATGTCTGAGTATATGGAAAAATTCAACGTCAGCCGACTAGTCGGCTCCCCCCCGGGATATGTCGGGCACGATGAAGGTGGCCAGTTGTCGGAACGGGTGCGTAGAAGACCGTATTCAGTAGTCTTGTTTGATGAAATTGAGAAAGCGCATCCTGACGTGATGCATATGTTGCTTCAGATCATGGAAGAAGGGCAGTTGACTGACAGTGTCGGGTATCGGGTTAATTTCCGAAATACCATCATTGTCATGACCTCTAATGTTGGTGCCCAGAACTTGCAGCGGCCCGGTTCGATGGGATTCGGGGCGGCCGCCTCATTATCCGATGATTATGAAAAAATGCAGGAACAGCTGGAAACAAGTCTCAAAAAACAGTTCAAGCCTGAATTTATCAACCGAGTTGATGACATAGTTGTTTTCCGGCAGCTTGAAAAAGCAGACTTAGCCGAGATTGTTGACATAGAAGTTGAGAAGATCCAAGAGCGTTTGAGTAGTCGCGACTTGCAACTTGAGATGAACTCGAACGTCCGCCAATTCCTCATTGATCGCGGTTATAAGCCGGAGTTCGGGGCCCGTCACCTGCGGCGTGTAGCAGAACGCTATATTGAAGATCCGTTGGCGGAAGAAATCTTGCGTGGTACATTTTCTGATGGTAGCACAATCTGTATGGAACCCGAAGAAAACCGTATAAATTTCTTTCCTAAGGCAAAAAAAGGAAAGTCATCAGATAGTAAAAAACCCGCAAAGCAGGCCCGCTAAGTTCATAGCGAGTCGTAAGGTGGTGAGTTTTGCCGTTCAAATTGGTGATTCGACATAGCATCGGGGATGCACATGATGAGTTTGCCGGTGCCGATGTCAGGCATTTTGATGAAACTGACGTAAGCGTCGGCTCCTCCTCAGATTGCGATTGCCGGATTGACGACCCGCGGGAACTCAAACCTCGTCATTTTTATATTCGTTTTGATGAAGGTGGCGGCTATCTGTTGGTTCCGGAGGAGGGCGCTTCTGTATTCCACAACGGCAGTTCTGTGCAGGCCCCGCTGTCCTTGATCAGCGGCGATGAGATCCGGGCGGGACATATTGTTTTCCGCTTCCAGAAGGAATACCAGGCTGTCCGGCCCGCGCGGCGCACGAACTTCCTAGAGATCCTTGCCAAAGCCATAATCGCCTTTGTGTTAATTCTGGAAGTCTTTTTTGTCTACTGGCTTCCCCGGCGAATACAGTCTGAAAGCCTGCTAGCGACGGATATCATGCACCAGCAGACAGTCCTGTTGCTTGACCGTACCCGTCTCCAGGCCCGTCGTCCGGGGGGTGAGATGTCCGCGTTTCAAAGCAAGGCGAATGAATTGATCTTGGAAGAGCTTGATCGTATGGCCCAATTTATCCGCGAAAACGAAAAGGGCCTTAGTGATACTCAATGGCGATGGTTTTTTAACGCAACCCGCAATATGAACGAATTATTGCAGGGCGTTAAGTCCGGCGCGATCGAACCACCTTTACCGGAACCGGCTTTGCGGGAAACCGTGAAAAAAATGTTACATAAAAAAACGATTTGAGTCGAAAAATGAGTGACGAACATCTTAAAAAGTTTATTACGCACTTTCCGGAATACAGAGTGGCTGTGGTCGGCGATTTGATGTTGGATCGTTATACCTGGGGATCAGCTACCCGAATTTCTCAGGAGGCACCGGTCCCGGTGGTAAAAGTGGCGCGCGAAACTCAGGCGCCGGGCGGCGCGGCAAATGTCGTGGCTAACCTGTTGGGGCTGGGGTCTAAAGCCGGGACATTCGGCTTTGTCGGCGACGATTTGCATGGCAACCGCCTGCGCAAGCTCTTGGTGGACAGCGGAGCTGAGGACGCCGGTATCTTTAAACATCCCAAGCGGCATACGACGGTAAAAACCCGAGTTATCTGCAATCACCAGCAAGTAGTGCGTATAGACCATGAAGCCGCTTTTCCGCTCGGCCCTGGGGATGATTGTTTCGTCCACTTGAAGCAAGCCTTGTGCGAAAACTTGAAAGCTGGGTACTATGACGCATTGATTTTTGAGGATTACGCTAAGGGGTTGTTAAGTGCCGAGCTTATGGAAGAAGTTGTAGAAGTTGCCCGCGATAACGGAGTTGTGACAGCCCTGGATCCACACCCGAGCCATAATTTTAAAGTAAAGAACTTATCATTGATTACCCCCAATCGGGCTGAAGCTTTTGCTTTGGCGGGTATGTACGCGGCTCCTGCCGTGACCCCGCTGAAGGACGATAAAAGTCTGCTGGAAGTCGGACGGTGCCTGTTGGAGCAGTGGGCACCACAGCATCTTCTGATCACTCTGGGCGGTCAGGGTATGGCCCTGTTCACGCTTGGGGCCGAGGCACCGTTGCATATTCCGACCCGAGCGAAATCAGTTTATGATGTATCCGGAGCGGGCGACACGGTGACGGCCTCTTTTGTGCTTGCCCTTTTATCCGGGGCATCACCTCGCGAATGCGCCCAAGTCGCCAATCATGCCGCCGGCATCGTGGTCGGCAAGGTCGGGACGGTTCCAGTAACTGTTGCCGAGCTACTTGAAAACCTCGAAGAAAGTTGCGATACAGATGAATAAGGCCGTATTTCTTGATCGCGACGGCACCGTAATTGTTGATCGCGGATACCTCGACGATGCTGAAAAAGTGGAGCTTATTCCCGGGGCGGCGGAAGCCATGCTGAAATTACGCCGGGCCGGGTATAAATTGGTATTGATAACCAATCAGTCCGGCATCGGCCGCGGGTATTTTGATCGTGAAGCAGTTGAGCGTCAGCATGATCGCCTCACGGAACTCCTCGCGCAAAAAGAGGTTAGGTTGGATTTCATCGGCATTTGTCCGCATGCTCCGGATGAAAACTGCGAGTGTCGCAAACCGAACCCTGGATTACTACTGAAAGCGGCGGCAGACTTGAATATTGAACTGGGTGAGTCTTATATGATCGGCGATAAAGAAAGCGATATTGAGGCCGGACTCAAGGCCGGTTGTCGAACAATAATGATTAGCGGCGGTCGAAGTGAGAGAGCCGACTTTTGCGCTTCCGGGCTGGCCGCCGCCGCGGAGTGGATACTAGTGCAGGAAAAGGAGGTTGAGTGATGCGGGTAATTGCTTGTATCCCGGCGCGTTATGAAAGCAGCCGATTTCCGGGTAAGCCTTTGGCCGAAATTGCTGGTAAGCCGATGATTCAGCGCGTTGTGGAGCGGGCTGCTGCCGCCCGCAACATAGACGAAGTTTGGGTTGCCACGGACGACGAACGGATTGTCGCTGCAGTTGAGGAAGTCAATGGTAAAGCCGTTATGACCGCATCCGAACATTGCACCGGCACAGACCGCATCGCGGAAGCGCTTGAAAATGTTGAGGCTGATTTGGTGATTAACCTGCAAGGCGATGAACCGCTTGTACCCCCGGGGGTTATCGACCGCTTGGTGGAGGCGATGATAGATTGCCAAGCTGAAATGGGAACTGTTGCCGTACCTTTTGACCAAGCCGATTCCGAGCCAAATGATTTTAATGTCGTTAAGGTGGTGGTAGATGATAATGATTATGCCTTGTATTTCAGTCGCAGCTTGATTCCATTTCCTCGCCCGGGAGGCAAGCCGGTTACACCGTTGCTGCACTGGGGGCTGTATGCTTACCGGCGGTCGTTTCTGGAACGTTTTGTAAAGTGGCCCCCCGGGCAACTCGAGCGATGTGAGATGCTTGAACAGCTTCGGGCGCTTGAAAACGGCGCTCGCATCAAGGTAATACGGGCCGAAACGCCAGTAAAGGGAGTTGATGTGCCGGAAGATATTGAGAAAGTGGAAAAAATGTTGATTGACAGCGATAGCAAACGTGGATAATTACAATATGACGAAAATGACCCCATTTGAGTTCGCCCCGGGAGTGCGGATAGGTGATAATGCCGAGCTGGTTGTTATAGCCGGACCCTGTGTAATTGAATCCCGGAAAATATGCTTGGAAATTGCTGAAACCATGCGGGAAACATGTCGGCGGCTCGGTGTACAGTATGTATTCAAGGCGTCTTATGACAAAGCAAACCGAACCAGTTTAAGTTCGCCCCGAGGCCCCGGGCTGGAGAAAGGGCTCGAGATTTTAGCTACCGTAAAACGGGAAATCGGCGTGCCGATTTTGACGGATATTCATGAAGCGGGACAGGTGGAGCTTGCGGCCGAAACTGTTGATGTCTTGCAGGTGCCCGCCTTTCTTTCTCGCCAGACCGATCTGTTGCTGGCGGCCGCCGAATCCGGTAAAACGGTAAATATCAAAAAAGGGCAATTTCTGGCCCCTGAAGACATGAAACCGGTTTTGGAAAAAGTGTACTCCACCGGTAATCGCAAGGTTGCATTGACCGAGAGAGGGTCGAGTTTCGGTTATCATAATTTGGTGGTGGATATGCGCGGTCTGATGATCATGCGGGAGCTGGGTGCGCCCGTCATCTTTGACTGTACACACGCGGTACAGCTTCCCGGCGGTCAGGGAGGGGCAAGCGGTGGACAGCGGGAGTTCGTGGCCCCATTAGCCCGCGCGGCTGCGGCAACCGGTATTAACGGCCTCTTTATGGAAGTACATCCGAACCCTGCCGAAGCGCTGTCGGACGGACCCAATTCACTGCCGTTGAATGAAATAGAAGAAATCTTACGTAAGGTTGTAGAGATCCATGACGTTACAAGAAAAGGCTGAAAACATAAAAGCGGTGATTCTCGATATTGACGGAGTCTTGACCGATGGCCGCGTTGGTTACAATGACACTGAGGATGAGATCAAGTTTTTCGATGTAAAAGACGGCCACGCCATTAAGTTATTGATGCGGGGCCATATTAAGGTCGGCGTGTTGAGCGGTCGTATAAGCAAGGCCAACCAGACCAGGGCCGCCGAGCTGGGCTTGCATTTTATGTACGAAAACGAAAAAAATAAGCGAGAGGCGTTCAACCGTGTCCTGTGCGAACAAAAATTGACCCCGGAAGAATGCCTGTATATTGGCGATGACTTGGTGGACCTGCCGGTACTGCGGCGTGCGGGTATAGGGGTAGCAGTCGGAGATGCGGTCCCGGAAATTCGGGATTATGTTGATTGGATTACCCAGGCCCCGGGCGGGCGCGGAGCAATCCGGGAAACGGCTGTTTGGCTCCTGAAAATGCAGGGCAAATGGAATGACTTGATCGAAAGATACATGCGGGAGTAAAGCTATGAAGACGCGGCAGGCCAGCCTCAATAACCAGCGAGGAAGATTGCTTGTTCTGATTGCAGTCCTGTTCCTTTGCACGGCGGCCGGTAGAGGCCAAACGGAGGGATCCGGTATTACAATGTCCAGTTTCCGCACCCGTAAGACCGATGCCGAAGGCAATACGCAATGGCAGCTCGAAGGCAAGCGGGCGCGTATAGGTGAAGTATTGGTAAGTATGAAAGACGTGGAACTGATCCTTTTCCGGCCCGGTAAGACAGACCTGTTGATACAATCTCCGGCAGCTGATTACAATCGTGCCATGGGAATTATCAGTGGTTCCGGAGAAGTCCATGCCGAGACCGAAGGTTTTACCGTTGACGGCCGGGGATATCGCATGCTGGCCGGCCAGCGGAAATTGAACATTGAGAACGATGTGCGCATGGTAATAGAGCACGCCGGGGCGTCTATGGATAAACTTCTCCCGGGGAGTCATCCGGCAGAAGATGAAGACAATGCAGATAAACAGAAAACTATTTGTCCAGAGGAGGAAAACGATGACAGCAACTAGGAAAGCAACTCTTTTTACTAATTTTATTATCGCAATATCCCTATTTATATTGCCGCTGGTCGGGGAGGCTCGGAACGATGCAAAGACGCTTCCTGAGCCTGAAAATGAAACTCGGGAAAAGGCGGACAAGAAGGGCAAGCAAGCGCAGAGTACCACGATTACCGCTGACAGTACAGAAGTCGATTTCCGGGCCGGGAACGCAATCCTTACCGGCAATGTCGTGGTTAAAGGGCCGAAAATGACCGTTAACGCGGACAAGATGACGGTTTATTTTGACCAGGCCGAAAAGCAAAACCGGATCAAAAATATCGTGGCCCAGAAAAATGTGGTCATCGTGCAACCCGCCGTAAACCGTACTGCAACCGCTGGCAAAGCTGTCTATGATGTACCGACAGGCATGATAACTTTGACTGAGAACCCGAGGTTGGAAATGGAAGACAGTACATTGGAAAACGCTGAATCCATCACCTACGACAGGGACAGCGAGCGGGTCAAAAGTAAAGGCGGCTCTATTACCTTTTCTTCTGAAGGCGAAGGGGATGGACTGAATATTTTTAACCGAGGCAATTCCGATGAATCAGAATAAAACTCCGCTGCTGGTCGCGGACGGACTGGTAAAAGCGTACCATGGCCGGCGGGTGGTAAACGGTGCGAGTTTAACGGTACAACCCGGTGAAATTGTCGTCTTGCCCGCTCCGTTGGGACCGAGCAGGCCGACAATTTCACCGGGTTGTACCGTTAAACTCGCACCGTTT
>JAWOEV010000134.1:0-7258 GCA_046482565.1 Lentisphaeria bacterium
CTACATTTTACCCTGAAATTCAGGGGGAGTTGAGCAACGCTAGAATACAGAAAAACTGGAGCCCATGACTATAGCTGAAGAAAGAAACTTTTTCCAGTGATGCACGGCGCCACTTTCTAGACGCCATCCGAAATAGGCACGAGCATGGGCGCGATACCTTTTCGCATGGCGTCTTTCTAGAGTTTTGGAGCTACACGCATTTTTTCCCGCCTCCCTCTTGCGAGACGAAGTCCACCAAAAAAACTTGTATTTGCATAAAGTTCCATTTAATATACATAAATAAACTATAAATGTGTGTGTGGCTGTAAATGATTCAAACAATAACCATTGAATTTGCAGATGGAAATCGACTCAAGTGGGACTTTGATTTCTCTTTGCAGGGTACGATGCAGATGGATACTCTATTTCTGCAGGGGGTGCCCAAATGGATGGAACTTGCTTATTGTCAATGCCCTGCCTGCACTCTTTCCACGACCAGCAACCCGACCTGCCCGGTAGCCGAAGCCTTGGGGCGTTATCTTCACAAATTAGCGCATCACAATTCCTACGATCAAGTCAAAGTCGAAGTCTTTACAGATGACGGTTGTAAAACCGTCATAGACAGCATCGCTTTGCAGAATGTCGTCAGCGAACTGGTGCGACTCGCTGTTTTCCAGTATGAGTGCCCGATCGGCCGTCAAGTCAAACCGGCTATGACGACGTTGCCCCCCTTCCCCTCAAACGAGGATATTTTGAACGCCTTTGCTTTGACCTTTGCGCAAAGCCTAGATCAGGATTGCAATATTCCGAGTGCGGCACAGAGTAAAATCATGGAAGATCTTCATGACCTGCTGGGCAACCTTTGCGTGCGGCTGGAATCGGTAGGGGAAGGTGATGCTCAACTCAACGGCATAGTCATCCTTCATTCTCTTGCCACTCTGTTCACTCTTTCAGCCCCGGAGCTGATCGCCGATGTCCGGGGTCTCGACAACTTCAGGCCTCAGTCAACTAATTCTACTAAGTAAAGAATGCCGGCTCGATTTGGTTTAACTTGCATAATCATACACGGTTTTCTCAAAAACGCATGTATTATCCAAATTAGCGACCATCAGCGCTTGCAAAAAGCTTTCCTTATTGTATATTTTAATATCCTGTAATTTTGCGATGAGGTGAATCATATTGACATGAATTTGATGGCTTGGCTAGAACTGCTTCCGGGAATTTTGCGTACTCTCTGCGAAATAGCCATCTTGACTTTGTTGATTTATTCAGCCCTCAACTTCCTCCGCGGCACTCGTAGCTCAACCGTTTTGGCCGGTTTCATCATTGTCGCCCTTATGCTCAGCTTTCTATCCCAGGCACTTCAACTTGAAGTGATTGAATGGATACTGACTAAAATGTGGGCGCTCGCAGCCCTGGGGGTGCTCATAATTTTTCAACCGGAAATTCGACGGGCCTTTGCCGAAATCGGCAGCAGTCAGGCGCGCCTTCGTAGCGCCTCCCGTCTCGAACGGCAACGTATCGACACTATCGTCAACAGTGTTATGTATCTCGCCAGCCACCGGATAGGTGCACTTATCGCTCTAGAGCGGGACATCGGGATGCGCGGTATTTGTGAAACCGGGACGCGAATTAACGCGCCGCTCAGCCAGGAATTGCTTACCACTTTTTTCTACCCTGACACCCCGTTACACGACGGCGGTGTCGTGATAAAAGGTGGCACGATTCTGGCGGCAGGCTGTATTTTCCCGCTCACGCGGGATCCAGATATGAGTAAAAGCCTAGGGACGCGCCACAGGGCCGGTGTAGGCCTCACCGAAGAAACCGATACGGTTGTCCTTATCGTTTCCGAGGAATCGGGGGCCATAAGTTTGGGATATAAAGGAAGACTTGTCCGAGGCCTAAACCGACAGCGTCTTGAAAGACATTTACTGACCCATATGGTGCGCAGTCGCCAGCAGGAAAAAGAACGCTTAAAGGCACCCAGCCTTAAAAAACTTCGCGACGAATTGGATGAAAACGAAGCGGTAGATGGAGAAGCCGAAACGGAGGAAGCCACAGGCACAAAGTGAAATTGCGCATACCAAATTTCATAAAGCACGATTTTCCGCGCAAGCTTGTGGCAACTTTCTTTGCCGTGCTCATCTGGTTTGCCATAACCAATCAGTTACGCGAATTTGAAGCGTACCACGACATACCTGTCACCCTGCGTTACCCCCCCAATAAAGTTGTGCTTGAGCAAAAAATTTTCACTGCTGATATAACCTTGCGCGGCTCGCGCCGCCGTCTGGAGGAGATAAAGAGTAACGATATCAGGATCAGTGCGGATATCCCGGTTGTCCGAGAGGGGATTTATTATTATGACCTGCGTCTCAGCGCGGATAACGTCAATACCCCGCCCGGGACAAAGGTGGCTCAGATAGACCCGCAGAACATCAGGGTTCAACTCGACCGCATTGTCTCCAAACAGGTGCCGGTCAAGGTTAGGGAAACCGGTGAACTTGCATACGGCTACCGGGTTATTGAACAGTCAGTAGTACCGGCGGATGTCACTATCTCCGGCCCCAGCAAGATGGTCAATGACATCGAGCGGATTATGACCGAATCAATCGTCCTGGATGAATCGGTTGCAAGTAGCTTTGAAATGGACAATGTCAAACTCATCTCTATCGCCGGGATCGATGTAAATCCCCCTGAAGTACACGTAGCTTATGAAATAGGCAAACACAGCGGCCAACAGGCATTCAGTGACCTGGATATTAGAATTCTCAACAAATCAGAAAACAATTTGACTCTTAAAGGCCCCCTTCCAAAGGCTGCCATTACGGTACGCGGCCCGCAACTGGCCCTGGAAAATTTAAAACCGCATCACATCCAGCCTTTCATCGATATTTCGAACATCACGGCCGCCGGTCGTTACAACCTACCGGTTCAAGCCTGGATCGATGAGGCCCCCCGGGTGATGGCTGAATACATCCGTCCCGAAAGCGTAAGCATGGAACTTATCCCGGCCCCGACTGCCGATAAAGCTAACGATAAAGCCCCTGCGTCCGCGACAGATGAAGAGACACAATAGGAACCGGTCTTATCGATATCGAAGATCCGTCGAATACTCAGGCCAAGACCAAGTGTATCGTTGTTACCGGCCCCACGGCCACCGGCAAGACAAAGCTGGGGATCGCACTGGCCCGCGAATTCAGCGGCGAAATTATCAGTGCAGACTCACGTCAGGTTTATCGCCGACTGGACATCGGTAGCGGAAAAGATATTGAGGAATACAGTAAAGGTGGCGTAGAAACAGCCTGTCATTGCATTGATATTGCAGACCCAGATGAAGATTATAATCTGTTTCGCTATCAGCATGATGCCGCCAGAGCGATAAACGAAATAGTCGCACACGGCAACCAGCCCATTATTGTCGGCGGCACACCGCTGTACATAAATGCAGTACTGGAAAACTATGCTTTGGAAGGCGGCCCCCCCAACGCTGAATTCCGCCGCGAGCTCAGCAACGTTTCGGACAAAGACCTTCTGGGTCAACTCCATGAAATCGCCCCGGATGTGTATGAACGAACTGACAAAACTCAACGCAAACGGATCATCCGGGCCCTCGAAATTGCCCATTCGCGAACTGAACAAGGTCGTGAGCCGGCCGCAAAATTAGAACTTGATCCTCTTCTCCTCGGCCCCTTCTATCCTCGTCCCGTAATTCACCGCCGCATAGAGGAACGGCTTGACCAGCGACTTCGAGAAGGGCTTTTGGAAGAGGTGGAATCTTTAAACAGTTCGGGCATTCCTTGGGACAGACTGGAAGCTTTGGGGCTTGAATACCGCTACGCCGCTCGGCGCCTTCAAGGACAACTTTCCCAAACGGAGTTCCGCAATCAGTTACTGGCGAAAATAAGACAGTTCTGCCGTTCCCAGGAAATTTGGTTTCGCAAAATGGAACGTGAAGGAAAAGTTATCCACTGGGTACCGGAGGGAGATGTCTGCAAAGCGACAAACCTGGCCCGAACTTTTTTGGCGGGGAAAAAACTTCCTGAACCGGAGATTCAACTAAAAAATATCCGCTACGGGCCCGACACCAACAAATGATGGTGCTTCAAGCCGATATTAAGAATTAAACGGCGGCGGCGACCATGCCACCCGCGGCGGCTCAAAGGCCCCAACATCATTCATATATCATTTCCTCTTTTTCACTCAGACACCAAAGTTTTTCAACCGTTTTTACGGGTTTTCGCGAAACCGCAAAAATGGGGCTACGGCTGACGTCTAACAACCGCACCCCTTCTACCTTCTATTAAATGCCATGCGATACCTTTTCACATAGCGACTACTAACCCAAGTTTCGCAACTTGGGCTATAAGTCGTTGCGCCGCAACGACCGGATTTCTTGTGGCACTACAAAACCGACGAATTTTTCATCGGTACTGACATTTTTGTGCTGGGCAGGTTTCGATGATCAACCCCCAGTGATACCACAATGCGCTGCCGTGGCTTTCCCTCCCGGTTACGGTAGGATTCGACCAGCTGCAGCGCTTCTCCCGAGCGAGTTGTCTTAATGCGAAAAAACATAATAAGAACAACATAACCCGAGGAAATATATTGCAATCTGTTGATTGGCACTACATCGCTAAAAAGAAGCTGCTTTTGTTGCAAATCAATGACTTATGACACAAAATTTCTTAAAAATTTTGTTTTAGCCCGAATTTCTGCGAAATTCGGGCTAGGTTGTTTTACAAAAAACCGTGAAGAGCCGGAAAAGTCCTAACTGGACGCCATGCGAAAAGGTCTCACGGCAAGCCCGGCCGAGGTTGACGGTATATATGCGAAAAGATGATATTTTCTCATTTCTGTGCGTTGCTTTACAGTTCATTTGTGTTACTTTTGTAGGTTATGGATACTAATCAACTGCCAATTATAGCTATTATCGGGCGTCCGAATGTCGGCAAGTCTTCGTTATTCAACAAGATTGTCGGGCGCCGGGTTTCTATTGTCCATGAACAGAGCGGCGTGACGCGTGACCGCATTGCCGCACCGGTTTCGCTTGAACATCACCATTTTCTGTTGGTGGATACCGGGGGGCTTGGCGTCTTTACCGATGATACCGGCATCCATCAGTTCGATGAATTTATCCGGGCTCAGGTCACCAGTATTATCGATGAAGCCACCCATATAATTTGGATGGTGGATGCTCAGGACGGCCTGACCCCGCTTGATGATGAAATTGCGCGGCTTCTGAAGAGCCATGGTTGCAGCGTAACCGTAGTTGCTAATAAGGCTGACAACACGCCGTTGCGGGAGGGCTGCTACAGTGAATTTGCCGCTTTGCCGGTTGAAGAGCCGGTTATCCCCCTTTCCTGCACCCATAATATAAATATAGATACCGTCATAGATGCCTGCCTGGAACATTTACCGCACATAGAAACGGAACCGGACTTAAAAGATCCCGGCCTTAAATTGGCGGTAGTCGGACGCCCGAATGTGGGCAAATCTTCTCTGGTCAACAAATTACTCGGCGAAGAACGCGTCATTGTAAGCGATATCCCCGGCACTACGCGAGACGCCGTCGACATTCCGATTGAGATAGTTACCGACGAAGAAAAAATTCCACTGACACTAATTGACACGGCAGGGGTCCGGCGCCGACGGCAGGTAAACACGGTTGTCGAGCATTTCAGTGTAATGCGCGCCGAAAATGCGATTAAGCGTAGCGATGCGGTCATCCTCGTGCTTGATGCCAATGCTCCGGCAACTTCACAGGACCGGCGAATTGCCAGGATTATTGCGGATAGCGCCAAACCCTGCATAATAGCAGCCAACAAATGGGATACTGCGTCCGCAAACATGAAACTTCGCAATCTGGTTGCGCGCCTGGAACGGGACATGGCTTTTATGAATTACGCCCCGATTTACGGAGTCTGCGCGTTGAGCGGTTACAACATGTCGCACATCATGCAGCACGTAATGACTATCCGTGAACAGGCGAATGTGAGCATACCTACATCTGTTTTCAATCAATTTCTGCAGGATACGATTACCCGGACGCCGCCGCCTTCTTCGAAAGGGAAAAGTTTCAAAATTCTTTACGGGACAATGATCGGCAACCCGCCGCCGCAGTTTAAGCTTTTTGTCAACGACCCCAAGCGTTGCAACCAGAACTATCGGCGCTTTTTGATAACCCGTATCCGCGAAGCATTTTTTCCGGAAAAAGGCATGCCGATCCGTTTACAGATGAGGTCACGCAGAGAGACGGGAAAACGGGACAGGGGGCAAGACCAAGCCATTGCCGGGGTTAAGAGAAAAGAAACACAACAGAAGAAGCAGGGCAAATCCCGAAAAAAACAACGGCGGCGACGTAAGTAGCTACCCCCTCCGCGAAAAGGTTTTTGGGCAAGTCTCGTGCATGTTCCCACCTTGTCTCGCATTTTGCCGTTCTCCCGCTGACGCGGAATCACTGCCATCCTTTGGGATGGCCTCTGCCTTCGGCGGTGTCTCGCACATATTTCTAAGGAGTTATCGTTTTTCTCCTAGCCCAAGTTCAACAAAATGAGTCATAAGTCATTGGTAATGAACGTTCGGTTTTTTTAAAGGTCTCGTCAGTAGAATCTGTGGTTGAATTGCGGTTCCGGCAATTCTCCCAGCTGATGAAATGAGGCTATTCCCAAGGCTTTCGGTGTTCTGAAGCCGGAATCTTTTCTCACTGTCCAATTTATTCTTGTGCGATCTTTGCGCCTTTGCGAGAGTTATTTTTCATTCAGTGGTTGCGAATAATCGTCATTTACCCACAGTTTTTGCCATAGAGCTTCATATTTTACGTATCCCTCATAAACTGCATTATATATCAGGTATAATATTATGCATAAATTCAAAAAACACTATACATGCTAATTTTTTTTAGTATCATTACTTGACTAATGTAATATTCTAGTTAATATACGCTATCGGTTTTTTTAAAAAGCAAAAGCCTGATTTGCAGTGAGGAGGAAGTTCATTTTGCAAGACTCTTCTTTATACAAAACTTTGTTTTGTCTGCTGCCGGTATGTCCCCTTCAGCATCGTCAACGTGGAACCGGGTGCCGACGTCAGCCAAGGCGACACCAGCGCCGAACACTGGATCACCGACCGCTTCGACTACGCCATCAACCTCCAGATCCCGAATATCAATGAACGCTCCGCTGGGACGGTCCTTCAGGTCATCCATGAGCGCCAGAATGCGACTGGCCACCTCGTCCGGGGAGGGCATGTCCGGGGTCCCCCGGGCCGCCTTCAGGCGCTG
>JAWOEV010000156.1:0-5860 GCA_046482565.1 Lentisphaeria bacterium
CGGTTGGCGCACGCCTTGGGCATTGACCCGTCGTACTTCGGGATAGGCCCTGCTCATCCAGGCGGGCTTGGCACCGCTGGGAGTGGCCAGCACGGCGTAAGCCTGGTTGTCGGCCAGCATATCCATGATGGTATCCAGCCAGCCGAATTCGAAGCGCCCCTCTTCCGGCTCCAAGGCCGACCAGGCAAAGATGCCTATCGACATCGCATTACAGCCGGACAGCTTCATCAGCCGCATATCTTCGGTCCAGATCTCCGGGGTCCGTATCCATTGGTCCGGGTTGTAATCGCCCCCATGCAACAGATGTGGGCAGGCGGAATTGATCGGTGCAAAACGCTTAGACATATTTTCCCCCTTTTTTAATGATGATTCCTTTTTTCATTCTTTTATAAAACTTTTACACAGCCGTCCCATGAGATGACAAGAAAACTTTTACAGTCCCTTACGGTTTAACGATCTCTGATTGGTATTCATATACATATCCCGCATAATCTCATTTTTCATGCAATGTTCGGGCTAATGGAGTGCTTCAGCCAATTCGTGGACCAGGGATTCGGCGTTGCGCAGGGCGGTTTCGGAGTCCGGGGCGTCGGCGACGGTCTGGACCAGCTTGCTGCCGACTACGACACCGTCAACTTTGTCGCTGACCGCGCGCGCCATGTCCGGGGAGGATACGCCGAAACCGGCGACTACGGGGATATCGCTGAGGTTTACGACGTCCTGCAACTGTTCAGCCAGGTTGGGCGGCAGCGTTGTTCGCGCGCCGGTGACACCGGTCACGGTGATATAGTAGACGAAACCTTGAGCGTCGTGTAAAAGCTCCTGCATACGCTCACGGCCGGTTGTAGGCGCTAGGAGCGTAATACGCTCGATGCCGCACTTTTTGAGCGCAGGAAGAATTTCATCCTGTTCCTCGTTGGACATATCGACAACGAGCCAGCCGTCGATGCCGGCGGTGGAAGAATCCTCGGCCAGTCGTTCCACGCCGTATTGCATCAGGACGTTATAATAACTGAACAATACAAAGGGGATATCGGGAAACTTGCGACGCAGGCGTTGGGTCATTTCCAGTATACGCTCGATGGTGACCTTCCCTTTCAGGGCTCGCTGGCTGGCGGCCTGAATAGTAGGGCCGTCGGCCATCGGATCACTGAACGGTACACCGATCTCGATAATGTCGGCACCGGCCCCGATAATGGTTTCAATTAAACGCTCGGAGAACTCCAGCGACGGGTCACCCGCCGTCACATACATTACCAGTGCTTTGCGCCCGTATTGGTGGTAATCGGCAAACAGTTTATCAATCCGGTTCATTGTGATTATCCTGAATAGGTCATGCTTCCATAAATTTCTTGACGCTGGCCATATCTTTGTCACCGCGGCCGGAGAGGTTGACAATGACGATCTCGTCGGCCTTCATTTCCGGTGCCCGGCGCATTGCCTCGGCAACGGCGTGAGAGGACTCCAGGGCGGGGATTATTCCTTCCAGCCGACAGAGCTTGTTGAAGGCAACCACCGCTTCACAGTCATTTATTGTCGTGTATTGGACATGATCGGAGTCATGGAACCAGGCATGTTCGGGGCCGACACCCGGATAATCCAAGCCGGCGGAGACGGAGTGAGTGAGTTGAATTTGGCCGTCTTCATCCTGCAGTAAATAAGTTTTATTGCCATGCAACACTCCGACGCGGCCGCCGCTGATGCTTGCCGCGTGTTTGCCGGTTTCCAAGCCGCTGCCGCCGGCTTCGACGCCGATCAATCGCACCTGCTTGTCTTCGAGGAAATCCGCAAAGATGCCCATAGCGTTGCTGCCGCCGCCCACGCAGGCGATGATTTCATCCGGCAACCTTCCTTCCTGTTGCATGATCTGCTGCCTAGTTTCGATTCCGATAACTTTTTGGAATTCGCGAACCATTTCGGGGTAGGGTGCGGGGCCGGCGACTGTGCCGATTACGTAAAAGGTATTATCAACCGTGGCCACCCAGTTACGCAGGGCTTCATTCATGGCGTCTTTGAGCGTAGCGGAACCACTGGAAACCGGGACGATTTCCGCCCCCAGTAAACGCATGCGGTCCACATTGGGCGCCTGGCGTTCGATGTCTTCTTCTCCCATGAACACTTTGCACTCCATACCTAGCAAAGCGGCTGCTGTAGCAGTAGCCACGCCATGCATACCGGCCCCGGTTTCGGCAATCAGCCGAGGCTTGCCCATGCGTTTTGCCAGCAGGGCCTGCCCGATTGTATTATTTACTTTGTGGGCACCGGTATGGTTCAGGTCTTCGCGCTTGAGATAAATGCGGGCACCGCCGCAATGTTCGGTCAGGCGCGCGGCGAAATAAAGGGGGCTGGGGCGACCGACGTAATTGCTAAGACATTTCTCGTACTCGGCGTGAAACTCAGGATCGTCCCAAGCCTCATGAAACGCTTTTTCCAGCTCAAGCAAGGCAGGCATCAGCGTCTCGGCAACATAGCGGCCGCCGTAAGCTCCGAAATGTCCTTTTTTGTTTTCAGGCATGATTACCCCCGGCATTTTTAACAAACTGCCGCATTCGGTCATAATCCTTGAGGCCGGGACTCTTTTCAATCCCGCTGCAGACATCAACCGCGTACGGCTGGACCACACGGACGGCCGCTTTCACATTATCGGGAGTCAAACCACCGGCGAGAACGACATTTCGTTTATGCGCAAGATGTGCGGTAAGTTCCCAGTCGCCAACTTGTCCGGTCCCCCCCCGTTTATCCAAGGTTATTGAGTCGACCAGAATAGCCGCCGCCGGGAAATCCATCGCCACCTGAAGATCGTCATTATTCCAAACCGGCAGGGCTTTCCACACTCTTTCCGTCCCCAGGGATTGGGATATTTCAGGGGTTTCATCGCCATGTAGCTGGATGATATCCAAGTCACACTGGACGGCAATTTCTTTAATACGTTCAACGGGGGTATTCACGAACACTCCGACTTTGCGCGCTTGGTTTTCCGGCAAATGTTGAATGATCCATTCAGCGCAGTCCGGAGCAATATAGCGTGGTGATTTCCGGACAAAGCAGAAGCCCAGGAAATCGACGTTCTGCTCCAAGGCACACCCGGCATCGTCCAAATTGGTAATGCCGCAAATTTTAATGAGTGTTTTGTTCATTTCGCCAATTCTCTTAATACCGTTCCCGGCGATTCAGCCTTCATGAGATATTCGCCGATCAGACAGCTGTCGGCCCCGGTCTCTTTTATTTGTTTGAAATCAGCCGGGTTCATTATGCCGCTTTCCGCTACTGATACAATGCCTTGCGGAATCTTTGATATCAAGTCAGCCGCGGCTTCCAGATCAGTCTCAAACGTTTCCAGATTCCGACAATTTACTCCGACTATATCAGGTTCGACCGTCAGGGCGGTTTCCAGTTCCGTAGCGGAATGAACTTCCAACAGAATATCGAGTCCCGCCTCTTCGGCTGCCAGCCGCAAGTCTTTCAATTGCTCCAAGTCCAGTGCCGCCATTATCAGCAATACAGCGCTGGCACCGTAAACGCGGGCTTCGAGGATCTGATAGGGGTCAACAATGAAGTCCTTGCGCAGAACGGGAATTTCAACGTTATCAGCCGCCAGCTTGAGGTTGCGCATACTGCCCTGAAAGAAATGCGGCTCCGTGAGCACTGACAACGCACTTGCCCCGGCCGCCGCCAGCTCCCGGGCTAGGGAGACGACCTGCAAGTCTCGGCGTATGAGCCCCTTGGAGGGTGAAGCTTTTTTCAGCTCGGCAATAATCTTGGGCAGTCCTTCCGGATCGGGTCGGCGCAGAGCGTCGGCGAATGGGGCTGGCGTGACCATTCCGCGGGCATGCCTCCACAGCAACTCTTCGTCGACCTGTTTCTTCTTGATCTGCAGATCCGCAACAGTGCAGTCGATGATTTGCTTGAGAATATTGGCTTTCGGGGAGTCGGCGGAACTCATATATTGGTTTCCTCGATCAACGTCTCAAGCTTATCCATAGCGGCGCCTGAATCAATGGCTTGTTCGGCCAGCTCAATGCCATCCTGGATGGAATCAACCTTTTCAGCCGCGGCAATCGCGGCCGCCGCGTTGAGTAACACTATCTGCCGGGGCGCGCCTTTTTCACCTTTCAGAATGCGCCGCATAATGTCGGCGTTTTCGGCGGGACCACCGCCACTGAGTTCTGCTGCTTCGCAGACATCGCCGAGCACCATCTCGGCGGAAAATTCATACGTCCGCACCTGACCGTCTTTGAGTTCACTGACGCGGGTCGGGCCGGTACAGGTTATTTCATCGAGGCCGTCGCTGCCGTGTACAACATACGCCCGTCGACAGCCCAGATTGGACAAGGCATGCGCGAACATTTCAGTAAGCTCGGGCTTGAAGACACCGAGCACTTGTCCGGTAGCACCGGCCGGGTTGGTCAATGGTCCGAGCATATTAAAAATGGTGCGGATACCGAGTTCGCGCCGCGGCCCGATGGCATATTTCATAGCGGGGTGCATACGGGGCGCAAACAAGAAACCGATACCGCGTTCCTGGATACATTCCTCCATAATTTCCGGGTCGACATCGATTTTCACCCCGAGTTCTTCCAGAACATCAGCTGAACCGCATTGGCTGGAAACGGCGCGATTACCGTGCTTGGCAATGCACACACCGGCCCCCGCCGCCACAAAAGCTGAGACCGTCGAAATATTGAAAGTTGACATGCCGTCCCCCCCGGTTCCGCACGTATCCACCACGCTTTGGGCGCCGGCGTCAATAAAGGCAGCGTGTTTGCGCATGGAAGCCGCTGCGCCGGAGACCTCCTCAACCGTCTCGCCTTTCATGCGCAGCGCAGTGATAAAACTGGCGATTTGAGCGGGGGTAGTTTCACCCTCCATTATGGCGTCCATCGCCTGCTGGATTTCCGCAGTCGAAAGATTGTTTCCTTCGACCGCCATCTTAAGAATTTCTTTAATCATAATAATAACATCCTCTTGCGCCAGCTGTTTCTGTCAATAATGCAGTTCCGGTTGCGGTGTTTAATTGAGCCGATTATTTTTCCATGGTCATCCGCAGGAAATTACGAAGCAGGCGTTTACCCGAGGCGGTCAGGATCGATTCCGGATGGAACTGGACCCCCACAGTCAAGTGCTCACGGTGTCGAAGCGCCATAATTTCGTTTTCCTCTTCTGACGACGCGGTGATCTCTAGGCAGTCCGGGAATCCTTCCCGCGCCAAGGCTAGGGAATGATAGCGGATAGCCGACAAAGGCGACTTCATATTTTTAAAAATGCCCTCGCCGTTGTGGGCTACTTTCGAAACTTTACCATGCATTAAGCGCCGGGCTTTTATTACTTTAGCACCAAAAGCGGCTCCGATGCATTGATGCCCGAGGCATACCCCCAGGATCGGGATAGAGCCGCTCAGACGTTTGATGACCTCCATGGATATGCCAGCGTCCGGCGGCGAGCCCGGTCCCGGTGAAATGACAATCTGAGCCGGGGCGGCGGCAATAATATCATCTACTGTGCAGGCATCGTTGCGTAAAACCTTGACTTCTGTATCCAGCATTTGCAGGTACTGAACCAAGTTATACGTAAAAGAATCATAATTATCTATCATTATAAGCATGGCTTAACCCTTATTCGTAGCCCGTTCTCGTTGTCCGCTATCGTTCACCGATGTTTCTATACCGTGGCTAGCCCAAGTTTCGCAACTTGGGCTATAAGTCGTTGCGCCGCAACGACCGGATTTCGTGTGGCACTACAAAGCCGACGAAGTTTTCATGGGTACTGACATTTTTGTGCTGGGCAGGTTTCGATGATCAACCCCCAGTGATACCACGATGCGCTGCCGTGGCTTTCCCTCCCGGTTCCGGTAGGATTCGAC
>JAWOEV010000158.1:0-6032 GCA_046482565.1 Lentisphaeria bacterium
GGCCTGACGGCTTCAAGGCTGACGTAATCCTGCATGTCACGGCCAGCCTGCTTAAAGGTGTCTCGGAATACGTGGGGCAGGGTAAGGATTGAGGGGCCGAGGTCAAACGTAAAACCATCTTGCGTGAGCACATTAAGTTTGCCACCTAGATGCTCATTCTTTTCAAAAATTTCTACGGCAAACCCCCGGGCAGCTAGACAGGCGGCCGCGGATAAGCCGCCTAAGCCTCCACCGATGACGGCGACGCGCTTCATTGGCGGCGGCGATGATGTGGTCGTATTTGGCATGGCGTCTAATTATATGCTTTTGCAATCATATCAGCGGCAATCCGACCGGATTCATATATTGTGGGTAGGCCGCTACCGGGATGGGTGCCACCGCCAACCAGATAACAATGGTCTAATTCCTCAAATTTATTATGCGGCCGCAGGTAGATCATCTGCTTTATATTGTGAGCCAGGTTGAAGGTCGCACCAATATGAACTGAGTATGAATCCTCCCACTGGACGGGCGTAATTATGCGCTCAGCCTCGATGTGCTGGCGGATATCGGTCATGGAGGTATTTTTTTCTATCGCATCCAGAACTTTTTCGCGGAACGGCTCTTGCTCCTTATCCCAATCAATTTCACCGCGCAGGTTCGGTACGGGAACGAGGACATAAACGGCAGATTTTCCTTCCGGCGCCAGGCTGGGATCCGTCACACTGGCGTTCCGGACATAAAACGAAATGTCTTCGGATAATATTTTAAATTTGAATACCTCGTCAACATTACGCTTATAGTCCTCGGCGAAAATAATCGTGTGGTGGGGCATGTCATAGAGCTTATCAAGCCCGAGGTAAAGCATGAAGGTAGAGCAGGAAAAGTGCTTTTTGGCCAGCTTCGGAGGGGTATATTTTTTCAGCACCCCCTCAGGTATAAGATTGGTCATAGCATACCCGAAATCGGCGTTGATTACGACCTCGTCGCCGTCAACTGTGTCGCCATTTTCGAGGATGAGGCCGGTTGCCTTCCGTCCGTCCAGTTGCAGTTGCTTCACCGCAGTGTTAAGGTGTATTTTGGCACCGTTGGCTTCAGCAACTTCGGCCATTTTTTGCGATATTTGACACACCCCTCCCTGGACGTGATATATGCCGTAACCGTGTTCAATATAGGAAAGCATGGCAAAGACCCCAGGGCATTCCCAGGGGGACATGCCTAAATATTTGGATTGAAAAGTAAAGCTGATGGTCAGCTTGGGATCTTCAAAATATTCATATAGTAGATCGTACAATGACTTGCCCAGGGCCAAGTGCGGCACGGCTTTGAGAAGCGGCGGGGCGCACAAGGATCTCAAGCTGGAGTAAGGGCGTTTCAGGCAAGGGATCAAGTTTTTAAAGCGCTTACTTTCGCGCTCCAGAAAAGCGTCAAGCCGATCTTCTTTGCCCGGGAACGCTTGGGCGATTTGGCGTTTCATCTCTTCCCGGTCACTACTTGGTTCCATTTTCCGGTCATCAAACTGCAGTCTGTACATAGGTTCCAGCTGTCTGAAATCGAGCAGATCATCACTTTTCGCACCGGCTAACTTAAAGGCTTCGTCAAGCAGATTTTTCAGCATGAGAAAGGTGGGGCCGAGGTCAAAGTTAAACTTGTCGAGCTGTAAATTGGCATTACGCCCTCCGACCCGGTCTTCTTTCTCAAAGACTTCAACTTCAAAGCCGCGGTTTGCCAAAATCATCGCAGCGGTCAACCCGCCCGGGCCGGCGCCCACTATCAGGATTCGTTTGCCGTTTGTACTCATATTGAACTCCTGCATTTACTGGTGTTGATTGCGCTTGACGTAAGGTATATATTTAAGGATGATTTCTAAATTTCTTATACGTATAAACAATTTTCTTACCCGTATCCGTCGTGTCCGGGTCGCGCCGGAGAACCTTCTGGTGTTAGCACCTCATTGCCTGCAATGGAGCGATTGTCAACAGAATATCGTACGGGATATTTCGAATTGCAAACATTGCGGCAAGTGTCCGATCAAGGATTTGTACGAATTGACGAATAAGTACGGGATCCGCGGCCTGGTTGCCAGCGGCGGGCGTCAGGCCAGTGCGGCCGTGCATCAGAAAGATGTGAAAGCCGTGGTGGCTGTGGCCTGCAATAAAGAGCTTGCCGCCGGCGTTTTGGTTGCTTTTCCCACTCCCGTTCTTACGGTCAGCAATAAACAGCCCTGCGGATTCTGCCATAATACGACGGTGGATGTCAGGGAAGTGGAAACCGCTATTAAGTCGCTGTTGCGTTCCAAGTGAAAAACCGCCTTTCAATTAATCTACCGCCCGGCACCGAAGCTGAGAAGGCTGGTGATCAGGTGATCGGGCGATTGCAGGAAGCCGGTCACTTGGCTTATCGCGTTGGCGGTGCCGTACGCGACCGCTTGCTGGGGCGGGTCCCGCATGAAGTTGACGTGGCTACTGATGCCGCGCCCGCCAAGGTCAGGGAGCTGTTTCCCGACACTTATGCTGTCGGCGAAAGCTTCGGGGTAATCATTGTCCATACTGATTGGGGCCCGGATATTGAGGTAGCGACTTTTCGCGAAGAAAATGGATATGCGGACGGGCGGCACCCGAGCGAGGTGCATTTCTCTACCCCCGAGAAAGACGCGCAGCGCCGGGATTTTACGGTCAACGGCCTGTTTTATGATCCACGGAATTCAGAAGTGCTGGATTATGCAGGGGGAATAGATGATTTGCGCAAAGGAATTATCCGTGCGATAGGTAACCCTGCGACGCGCTTTGAAGAAGATCATCTGCGGATGTTGAGGGCCGTTAGATTTGCGGCAACTCTGAACTTCAAGATAGAACCGTCTACCTATGCGGCATGCAGACGGCAGGCATCCGCAGTTAACCGGATCAGCGCCGAGCGTATATTTGCGGAGCTCAGTAAAATGCTGACGCCCGGAGTTGCTCAACCAGCCTTTGATTTAATGCAGAGCGTTGGGTTGCTGCGCGAAGTGCTGCCGGAGGCAGAGGCGATGGTAGGGACAGAGCAACCGCCACAGTTTCATCCGGAAGGCGATGTTTGGCAGCATACTCTTATAATGCTTGCCATGTTGCGTTTTCCCCGCCCGGTTTTGGCCTGGGCAACCCTGTTGCACGATGTCGGTAAACCGATAACTCGGCAGACCGGGGGGGATCGCATTCGTTTTCCCAAGCATGCCCATAAGGGTGCCGAGCTCAGCCGCACGATACTGCGACGCTTAAAAGCCCCGCGGTGGTTGATTGACGGGGTCTATGAATGTGTCCGTAATCATATGGCGTTTATGGATGTGCCGAACATGAAGCAGTCAACTCTGCGACGCCTGATTGGCCGCCCGACTTTTCCGGATGAGTTGGAATTGCATCGCCTGGATTGCCGGGCCAGTCACGGTAAGCTCGATAATTACGTCATGCTGTTGGATAAAATGGCAGAGTTCTCGGCCGAGGAACCAGTTCCGCCGCCGCTGATCACCGGCCATGATATAAAAGCATTGGGAATTCCCGAAGGCCCCGAGATCGGCAGACTTCTGCGCCAAGTTCAGGATCGGCAACTCGAAGGCAAGATCAAAACCGGAGAAGAAGCCCTCGCCATGGTTCGGGCACTGCGACGCGGTACGGAATCTACATCGTAGAGCCGACGTCCTCGTCGGCTTTCCCGGGCGATGCCAGCGCCGCGAATTTTACCTTTACCCCATCGCCTTGACTTTCTCCAGGATTTGGGGCTTGGCTTCTTCCATAATCGGTTTGATGTCCGCGTAATTGAACGTGCGTTCCTCGAATGAGCGTCGATTCAGCCCCCCCAGGAAACGTTCCTCAAATTCCTTGAAGTATGATCCGTAAATATGGTAACTGTCGGCCATGTGTACATAGCGTCCGAGGCGGATGTCCCAGTCGCTCAATTCAATGATGCGCTCGGCAATAAACTTTTGCAATTGGACCAGCGCAAAAATATTCATGAAGGCGGCTTTGTAGGCATCGTTTGATCGGAAGCGAACGTTCATGCTGAGATATCGTGTGTTTTCCTCACTGCCGGTCAGGCGGCACCAGATACTTTGCAGGCAGGCTGGGTCATAACACGTTGTATCTTCCCATACTTTCCAGGTGATTGCCTGCGCCCGTCGGGAGTAAGGTGTATCAACGAGTTTCTCGGCGATCTCTTCAATCTGGTCAAACGCTTTTTCCAGTCCCGGTACGGTATATTTGAACAGACGTTCGTTGTATGTGTATTCCCAGCGTGTGTCGTCGGGATTGGCGGAGTCACGGACCAAGTGATTTTTTATACCGTCAACAACCTCCATTACGTACTCCTGGAGATCTTCTAGGCCGCCGGGGAAATCTTTGTGGATCATCGGGTCGCTGAGAGGATTTTCAACCGTGATCATCATGGTTGCGTCTTTGCTGGGGGGGTCTTCCGGTTTGTCATACATGGTTTTTATATGGCAACCGTGATCATTTAAGGCTATTAATGAGTTTTCCCAAGCTTCGGCTATGCTTTTGCCTTGTGCTGTAAGTACAGGTATTCCATGCATCTCCGTGATCCTCCGGGTAGTAATGTGAAGTGGCGCGATTAAAAATTACAACGCTTGAATATAGCGGTTCTTTGCGTGAGAACCACAATTCGCTTTTGCTTAATCTCGGGTTGAGATATATGGTAATACAGAATGAATGGATCTGTAATAGATTAAAATGATGCATACAAGGAGGAAGTTAGTATGAAGAAGTTTTTAATTATTTTGGGCGTGGTAGTATTGTTGCTGGTAATCGCCGGTGGGCTGGTGGTTATGTTCGGCTTGAATGCGGCGGTGAAGGCCGGGGTTGAAAAAGGCGGCAGTCATGTGTTGAAAACCGAAGTTACTCTTGACAGCGTGAAGTTATCGCCGTTCAGCGGCAAGGGTACACTTGGCGGGTTGCGGATCAAAAACCCCGAGGGGTTTACAGCCGGCGATGCTTTCGTTTTGGACAAGGTGCATGTTTCTTTGAAACCGAGCAGCCTTCTCTCTGATAAAATTGTCATAAAGGAGGTTATGGTCGACGGCCCGGTGATTACCTATAACCAAGCTTTGACCAAGAGCAATATCGGGCAGCTGAAAAAGAATATAGACGCCTTTGTCGGGGAAGATAAAAAAGCAGAACAAAAGCCTGAAGAAAAACCCGTAGAAAAAGACGAAGGTAAACAGATAACCCTTGAACATTTTGTGCTGAAAAACGGCAAGGTGAGCTTGACAAGCAATTTGGTAAAAGGAAAGTCAGTCACGGTGGCTTTGCCGCGGATCGAACTGAAAAATATCGGTACTGATGAAAAGAAGGCTTCGCCAGCGGAAGTCGTCAAAAAGGTCTATACGGCCATCCTGGAAGCTGTGGTCCAGGCCGTAAATCAGTCCGATGCAGTACTGCAAGCCGGCGGCGAAGCCCTGAAGCAACTAAGCGACCAGGCTGGCGAAATTGGCGGTGCCCTGGAATCCACCGGCGACAAAGCTAAAGATACTGCGGACAGCGTAACCGAAGGAATCAGAGGCCTGCTGGGCGGCGACAAAGATAAGTGAGGCTTTTGCCGTTTGCATCGCCGTATTCGTCGGATGAAGATTTCGTATCTCTTTTAAGAGCTCAGGGGAATCCACGGCAACGAACTCAGTGGTCTGCCGGTTGCATCCGGAGGGGGCTTTTATGGCCGCTTCCAAAATTTTCTGCAAGTCTTCCCTGCATACAGCCGTATCTTTAAAAGATCCGTTAGCTTACGGCTAGCGCATTCCGCCGAAAAGACAAAATCTCATCCGAAATAGGCACGGGCATGGGTGCGATACCTTTTCGCATGGCGTCTAGACAGACCCAGGGTCTAGCCCAAGTTTCGCAACTTGGGCTATAAGTCGTTGCGCCGCAACGACCGGATTTCGTGTGGCACTACAAAGCCGACGAAGTTTTCATGGGTACTGACATTTTTGTGCTGGGCAGGTTTCGATGATCAACCCCCAGTGATACCACGATGCGCTGCCGTGGCTTTCCCTCCCGGTTCCGGTAGGATTCGAC
>JAWOEV010000152.1:0-7029 GCA_046482565.1 Lentisphaeria bacterium
TGGCGGTTTCAGAAAGTACAATCAGGTCGGACTCGGGGTCATGAGGCAAACTTCGCAAGGCCTTTGACAACGCTTCCAGCGAATCGTGCACCAAGCTTGAGTTCGCTTTACTGATGCGGGAATGCCATACAAGGCTGACCATAGACTGCGGCGGGGTCATTTCACTGATTGCCCCCTCTTCCGACGTGTCCGAAGGAGAATAAAGTGGCATGCCGTTAAAAGTAATCTTCGCAGCCAAGGCGCCGTCTTCACGCTGCGTATCCAGAACCAGCGTGATTAGCTCCTCCAGGAAATCAGCCTCCAGAAGTTGTGGATATCCTTCAACCAACGCCGCGAAGTCATGTAAATGAAATTCCCGCGTCGCGGGGTCAGGCGCAACGGCTTGAACACTGCTGGCAATTTCCCCTAGGCAACTTTCAAGCAAACATGCCAAGCGCTTTTGCTGCGCATCTTCCACATGTTCGATGGTTGCCAACTCGCTGTCCCGGCATTTGGATACAGCCGAATCCCCTCCCGTCGATGTATCCGAAAATGACGCGTTCGTCTCGGTGCTCATACCCTTTTTCCTTTAAACAATACCGCGGCTGTTATCTGTCACCCTCATAGTATATTTCATAACGGCAACAAAACACCCCTTTCTCAAGTTTACAAAGAAAAGGGGTTCACTGGTTTCGTCCGTTCGAAACTTCACCACGGAGCTCGCCGCAGGTAATTCAGTTCGGAAGGTAACGGAATATTATTCCCAAACCGGTCTTCACCGTAACCGTTTTCAGCCAGCAGTCTTAGGTCATTCAAAATGCGCTTGTCACCGGTGAATTTCGCCTTTACTTGACATTCAAGGTCGATTTTGCCCAGCGCCAGCAAGCGTTTAACGGATTCAATAATAAAGTCCTGCAAGTCCTCCTCAACCTGCTCTTTCCCCGCCAAATGTGACTCGATGGGCAGCGGGTGCTGGTAAATCACCAACTCATTGCGCTCGGCCAGGGCCAGTATTGTTCCCCGCACAGCCCTAATGCGGCCTTCCGGCCCCGTTTCAGCAGGTCGTTTCGGTAAAGCTTCTATCCTTTCAGCAATTCGCCGACGTTTTTCCGCATTTATACTTTCATTAGCGCGGAACAAATCCAGTGTATTGCCCGCATCATACTTTTGCCCATGCAATTCCATCGTAACATGACTGCCGTAGTGCTGAATGATTTTGGCGACAAGCGTCGCAGGTCGTACATGGAATCCCCGGTAAGCGGGTACCGGCACCTCAACCGTGGTTATCTCCGTATACTTGTTCAAAATATGCTGACATAATAGCCGCGTTTCGCGGATATAACTGCTTGCGTAAACTACACAATAACCGACAACAAACCGCAGCAAACGATCAACATTTAGATCACATGCCTCGATCACATTAAAATCACGAGGAGACAGCAGGACATGTCTCTCGTAAAAATGCACGGACCAGGTTGCGGCCTGAAGCAGGTGGAAAATCATTGAAATATGCCCCCGGAGCTCGGGCAGGCCGGGATCTGCCGCCTCCAAGTCAGTTCCCAGCAAATAGGTGTCATAAAGCGACTGAAGATTATGAAAATGATACTCCAGCATCCGCAATGATTCTTCGCTAACCGGGTCCGGAATATAAGATCTGTAACGCGAAGGGCTTTCCGCATCCGGTGTATGTAAAAAAGAACTGCGTGCCGTCATTGCCAGGCACTCGGTGGCAAGCATTAATAAGGTTTGCTCAGCTTCTTCAACATGCCGTGTCCGGCGATCACTGGGGAGTCGTCCGGGGGGCAAGTTTTCTGAGTAATAATCATCAGGGTAGATTTCTAAATGGCTTTCCAGCCCCATGCTTCGGGCGTGCTTCATGAGTTGCGTCATGACCGCGGCCAAGGAAATACTGAGGTAGCCGACAGCCTGTTCTGTGTCCTTGGCAATACTTCCCTTTTGTATTTTTAGGTGATAACGCGCAAGCGAATGCTGGATATGGAGTATGGTATAGCCTACCCTGGAAATGATCCGAGCCGCTGCAATGAGCTCGCGAAAGACGAGCCAGCGACTGTTATAACGAGCCCCGTAAGCATCAAGGAGTTCTTCAAGCTGTTCGGTTTCACTGAGGATTAGAGCCAGAAGAGGCCGCGTCAACACGGGCGGAGGTTCAATTACCTCCTCCATATAAAGCGCAGCAGCGAGAAGTTTGCTGTGCCTTCCCCTTATAACCTCAAGAAAGCGTTTTTCCTCAACCGCTATCTCAGTGTCATCGGATTGCGAGTCTCGGGATCGGCATTCCGCTTTATTGAAAGATTTTTTTCCCACCATAGCCGCTATCCTGAATAACTAACAGGACATCCGTAGTTTTTTATTACCGGCAACCTGTCGGGTTTAGCGTTTTAATTTGGCGGCAAGATCCCCCCGGCCTGACATGCTGCTAATTATCATTTTGCTACTTTGCGGTCAAAGTGTGCCGGCCAGTTTACGTTCGAGTTTCCCGAGGGTGTGACGGAATTCCAGATTTGTACTGATTTTTTGCTCGATCGTATTGGAAGCATGCAGAACGGTTGCATGGCTTCGATTAAAAGATTCGGCTATTGCCGGAGAAGAATAATCGGTAAGACGACGGCAAAGATACATTGCAACCTGGCGTGGAAAAGCGATGTTTTGCGGTCGCCGTTTACTTGACATATCAGCAATCCGAATGTCATAATGTTCAGCAACCGCCCGCTGGATATCGGCAAGGGTCATTGAGTTGCTGGTCTCTTCTTCCAGCAACGGACGCAAAAGCTGTTCGACCTTATCGATCGTCAATTCCCCGGCAGTCATAGAAACAAAAGAAACCAAACGAATTAAAGCTCCTTCCAAACGCCGAATATTGGATTTGATGCGACTGGCCACAAAGGAAAGTATTTCGTCCTCTATTTTCACGGTATGATCGGCTTGCTTCTTGCGCAGGATGGCCAGGCGGGTTTCGAAATCAGGAGCAAGAATTTCGGTGGTCAATCCCCACTCAAATCGCGAAACCAGGCGCTTTTCCAGCCCCCCGATCTCATGCGGCGAACGGTCAGAGGTCAAAACAATTTGTTTATGACGATTGTAAAGGGCATTGAATGTATGGAAAAATTCTTCCTGTAAACGTTCTTTGCCCGTAAAGAAATGCACGTCGTCAATCAGGATAAGGTCAACATTGCGGTAGCGTTTACGGAATTTGGGCAATGCCCGATCTCGGAGAGCATCGATGAAATTGTTGGCGAACTCTTCGCTGGAGAGGTATTCAATACGGGGAGACTTACGTCGGCCGCTAACCTCTTGGGCGATCGCTTGAAGAAGATGAGTTTTTCCCAACCCGGTGCCGCCATGTATAAAAAGCGGGTTGTAAGCTTTGCCAGGTGCCTTGGCTACGGCTGAGCAAGCGGCGTGAGCAAACTTGTTATTCTCACCCACAACATAGGTATCAAACGTAAAACGACGGTTATAATGCGCTTCGGGCCCGATGCGAGCAGGCTGAGACTGCGGAGCTTGCCGAGTTGCCTGTTCAGTTTTGGGGGAAGCTTTCTCGGGCCGGGAGTTCTCGTCATCAGCCGAAGTTTTAATATTGTGTCCGCCTTCAAACTGAATTTTAAAAGCGCGTCCGGTCGCTTCTTCTATATTGCGGACAATCACATCGTTATAATTTTTCTGCAGCCATTCACAAAAAATATCATTAGATACGCCGAGCTTCAGCGTGTTCTTGCCCTCTACTTCAAGCGGGATTATTCCAGCGATCCAGCGATCATACGTATCTTCGTTTAACAGCGACTGCAACCGGCTAGAGGTCGCCGCCCAAATCTCGTGCGCGCTTTCCAAATTCATGACTGTCTGCCCCGACATTTCTGTTTCACAATGTTCTTCATCCTTGATCCTTCATCCAAAATAAACCGCTCACATAAAACTCCAAAAGATAAGCCATTCAAGTGCTGAGCCGGTAGATTACGCGGATTCATGCAACTAAGGACTAATCCTGCCGTTCCATCCGGGTATCGTAGCAGTTCGATGTACGAAGGAAGTAAAGGCTTTCCCGTAAAAGACAATCCAAATCTAGCGGGATTATTTGAAATTAGCAAGCGTCAATCTGGTATTTTTTTTGCCCTGAATCATCCCATATGCCGTAACTTTCTGCAACCAACTGGGATAAAAATTATAAATAAATTACTGAATTATAAATTCTTGTGAAACAGGATTCAATATTTTACAGATTTCCGAGACGACCCGAAAATGCAGATGGTCGGTTTGATACAAATCTAAAATGTGTTATTTTGTCAGTCTAAGTTAGAGAAGTTAGAGAAAGCCTCCGCCAAAAGGTCACGACGTCTGGTTTTATGTTCGGGCGCCCCTGCCGGAGATCGTAACGTTAAGTTTGTCAACCCACATAAATTCATGAAGGAGATCCGATGGTCACAGCATTTATCCTGATCAACATTGAAGACAAATCGTACCAGAAAATAGTCGATGAACTCAATGCTCTCGACGGAGTAACTGAGGTGCATCTTGTCGCCGGAGAATACGATATAGTAGCCGTTGTCAAAGTCGAGAACAATGACAATCTTTCTCGCCTGCTCACGGACCATATCACCCATATTCCCGGTATCAACCACACTAAAACCCTTATCTCACTGCGGTCATAGGTCGAAACTTGAAACCATAGGCTACGGCGCTAACGCACCCGGACTGCGTCAGTGGTGCTTGATGTCCAGAATCTGTGCCTGAGGGGAAGAACGGCCCCGATACGTGTTAATCTGGGCGCGATAAGCAATATCCCAAGGTGCTGGTGGCAAGTCGCCAGGAACTGCGCCGAATAGAATGTAGTCAATTCCATCGCCCCGGGGATCGCTTATACGCCCTCGTGTATGGTCGCGACCGGCCGGTAAAATTGAATCGGGCAAAACCCCGCGAGTATAAAAGACCGGCTCGGGGTTCCCCTGCCCGAACGGCCGCAGAATATCGAGTTCCGTCAAGAAGCCTTTCACGATTTCACGAAAGGTACTTTCCCCGGAAACTTTCAGTTGCGGGCACATATCTGCAACCGCCATTGCCTTGCTGGCCGAGGTGTTTAGGCATTGGCGCAAGGTTTCCACTTTGTCCGGTTCGATAGATAAACCCGCGGCCATCGGGTGCCCGCCGTATCTCATCAGCAAATCACTGCAGTTCGCAAGCATTTTTACCAAATTGACTTCTGGTACACTGCGTCCGGAACCGCACATGGCACCGCTAGCATCCGATCCGAGTACTATGCAAGGGCGATAATAATCCCGGACCAATCGTGAGGCCACAATTCCCAAAACACCCTGGTGCCAGTCAGCATCGGCAACAACAATGACAAAGTCAGAGTCATCAAGACCTCTTTGCCTGATTTGATTGCGGGCATCCTTGTAAGTTGCCGTTTCGTATTCCTGGCGCTGCCGGTTTTCATGGTTTAATTGTTTGGCAAGCGGTACGGCATCCTGCATACTCTTCGATTCCAGTAATTTCAGTGACAGCGTGGCATCGCCCATCCTGCCGGCGGCATTCAATCTGGGGGCGAGACGAAAAGCTATATCCGGGGACCGGACTGTTTCATCCAATCTTACCAAATCGCACAAAGCCCGAACCCCGGGGCGATGCTGCCGTGACAGAACAGCAAGACCAGCTTTGACCAAGCGCCGGTTTTCCTGTAGCAACGGAACAATGTCAGCCACCGTCCCCAGCGCTACAAGATCCAACACTTCTTTGAGATCATATTCTCGGTCGCCCAGATTATTTTGCCGACCATATTTAACAAAGGCATGACAAAGTTTGAAGGCGACCCCTACCCCCGCAAGTTCCCGAAGTTCACAGTAAGGGCTTTCGAGTTTCGGGTCAATAACTATGTCGGCCTCCGGAATAGTGTCGCCCGGCTCATGGTGATCGGTTATAATAACGTCAATCCCGCGCTTTCGGGCAGTTTCCACGGCCGCATGGCTTGTAATGCCGCAATCCACGGTAATCAGAAGCTGGTGATGTTCACCGCAGGCCTTCTCTATCGATTCGGGAGTTAGGCCGTATCCGTCATCCATTCTATGCGGGAGGAACGATTCGACGCGCGCTCCGTTCCGCGTCAGTACTTCTTTTACCAATACTGTAGAAGTTATACCGTCAGCATCATAATCTCCATGGATTAGGATTTTTTCATCCCCTTTTATGGCCTCCCAAATGCGCCTTGCGGCATCATAGGCACCGGGTAGTTCGTAGGGATCAACCAAGTCATTGAGCCTGGGTTGAAGAAAGGTGTCCAGATCTTCGCGGGCAAGACCGTTGCTCACGAGGGCCACTGCGGATGGACGAGAAATTCCCGCCGCTACCTGAAAATCTTTGACCAATTGCTTATCTGATTGGAGTATAGTCCATCTGTATTTTTCCATAAAACGGTTGCCTGATGGTTATTTATTGTGTCATAAATAATCTGGCAGCTTCACCAAAAGGGAAAAAGGGCCGAGTCGGAAAGACGGTCCAGATTATTCATGAAACAACAAAACGATAGAATCGTACTTCCGCAACTATACAGGAAATAGCATCCGCATCAAGGAAGCTGTAGCCAAATTCGAAATCATGTCCCCCCGAGAAGCAGAATATCGAAGCAACTCTGCAGAATAAAAAAAGGCAAAGCCCACATATTTACCATCCTTAGAGTAAATGATTTCCGCAAATAGCCCGGAAATGGCTTTGCAACTTCATAACGGCGAAATATATTAAGGCCTTTGTACTGCGGATCATTCTTAAGCTGACACTCCAGAATTGTTCCGGCGTAGCTCAGCGGAAGAGTAGGTGGCTGTTAATCCGCCTCAGGCGGATCGTTGGTTCGAAAGCAACATGAATTGAAGAAAGTAATTTTACCGGTAACTCGAAAATTGTTCCGGCGTAGCTCAGCGGAAGAGTAGGTGGCTGTTAATCCGCCTCAGGCGGATCGTTGGTTCGAAAGCAACATGAATTGAAGAAAGTAATTTTACCGGTAACTCGAAAATTGTTCCGGCGTAGCTCAGCGGAAGAGTAGGT
>JAWOEV010000175.1:0-11265 GCA_046482565.1 Lentisphaeria bacterium
TGAAACATATGGCCGGCTTGATGAAACCGGACAGCGGCCGGGTTCTGGTCGATGGTTCCGACTTGTGTTGTTTGTCACGCAGGCGCTGGAGGCGTCGGCGTGACAAACAACACAAGTCGGAACCATCGACCAGAACCCGGCCGCTGTCCGGTTTCATCAAGCCGGCCATATGTTTCATCAACACAGTCTTGCCGTCCCCGCTCTGGCCGATAAGCGCGACAAAATGACCGTCCGCAATATCGATTGACGCGCCCCGCAGCACTTCCATGCCATCCAGGCGCCGATGAATGTTTTCTACTTTAATCATTGGTTAAAAAAGCATCGAAGTCATGAAATAATCCCACACTAGAATCAACACAGACGTCACTACTACCGCTCCGGTTGTGGCTCGGCTCACCCCCGCCGCGCCGGGGGGGGTATAGTAACCCTTGAAACTGCATACCCATGAAATTATGGCCCCGAATGTAACCGCTTTGTACATGCCGCCGCTGATGTCACTGAAATTTATATAGCCCGGCATTTCACCAAAATAGGTGCCGGGACTGACTCCTAAAAGCTCAACGCTGACCAAGTATCCGCCGGCAATCCCCATTACATCAAATATCGCCGTCAACAAAGGAAGAACCAGCACCGCCGCCAGCAAAGTAGGAGCAACCAGATAGCGGAAAGGATTAACCCCCATCAATTCCAAGGCGTCAATCTGTTCACCGTTGCGCATGATCCCGATCTCCGCTGCAAGCGCCGATCCCGCCCGTCCGGTAACCATCAAAGCCGTGAGCACCGGACCCAGTTCCCGCAACAGAGACAGAGCAACCATCGGCCCGAGAAACGCCTCCGACCCAAACCGGCTGAGAGCATAGTACCCCTGTAAACTTAAAACCATACCGGTAAACGTTCCCGTCAATAGAATCACCAGCAAGGACTGAAAACCGACAAACCACATGCGGTGCAGGATACGCCCCCCTTTCCACGGCGGCGTCAGGCTGGCGCCAAGCATCCGGCCGCCGAAAAAACCGGCCCGGCCAAGAGCTGCCAGTATCCGCATAGTAACATTGCCGAGCAATCCGAACGGGTAAAGCAAGCCGCGGATGAATTGTCGAGACAAAAACTGCATGATACTATTTTAATCCAAGGTTTTAAGACGGTCAAGTCCCCCACCGACCCAACTTCGCATAACATTATACCCCCCTCGTTTATCCGCACCCTGCCGAAAAGCGCCGCTGAACCCCTTTTCTGCCTTCTCAGCAACTTCAATGGGCGGGCCGGGGTCGGCCTTGATTTTTCAGCTTTTTTGCTGAAATCGCCCTTAAAGGCCGTATATCGGCATTCGCCTCTATTTTTTTAGTGCTGGCAACTTGATTTTACCCAATATCAGATTAGTTTGTTGGAAACTGCGGGTAATTGAGGCTAGTGCAACCCGCTTTTATCACCTTTAACAGAATGCCCGCGCGCAACGCCTCTTGATAAAGACAAGGAGAGCATATATGGATGACCAAGGCACTCAGCCCCCCGCCGAGCAAATGCCCCCTGTGCTTCCCCCCCTTGACGGTTCGGAATACAATGAAGGTCAGATTACCGTTCTCGACGGCTTGGAAGCTGTCCGGCAGAGACCCAGTATGTATATCGGCGATACCGGGGAGCGCGGGTTGCATCACTTGGTTTACGAAGTTGTTGACAACAGCATTGATGAAGCGCTGGCAGGACACTGTAATAACGTCGAAGTGGCCATACACGTCGACAACAGTATAAGCGTAAGCGATGACGGCCGCGGCATCCCGGTCGGTCTCCATGAAGATGAAAATAAGCCCGCCGTCGAAGTCGTCATGACAATCCTGCATGCAGGTGGCAAGTTTAATCATGATGCCTACAAAGTGTCCGGTGGTCTGCATGGAGTCGGGGTCTCCTGCGTAAACGCCCTCAGCGAATGGTGCGAAGTGGAAGTCATGCGTGAGGGGCATGTACATCACATGCGTTTTGAACGCGGGGCTACCACCTCCGGCCTGAAGAAAATTCAGCAAACCGATAAACGCGGCACTAAGATTTCTTTCAGGCCGGATCCGGATATTTTTGAAAACGTCGTCTATAATTGGGAAAATCTTGCTAAACGCCTCCGCGAACTGGCCTTTCTTAATGCCGGCCTAACCATTTCTCTGTGCGACGAACGCCCGGAAGAGGGTGATCGCTTCGAAACTTTCCTGTACGAAGGCGGTATCCGTGAATTCGCCCAACACCTTAATGAAGGCAAGCAGGCCCTGTGTGAGCCGATTTATCTGCAGGCGGAAAAAGAAGGAGTTGACGTAGAGGTTGCGGTCCAATATACCGACAGCTTCAGCAGTAACGTCTTCAGCTATGCCAATAATATTAATACTATTGAAGGCGGAACCCATTTAAGCGGCTTCCAGGCTGCCCTCACACGGAGCATCAACGCCTACGCCCGGTCACTGCCCGCTTACAAAAACTCTGACGGCGTCTCCGGTAATGACGTACGCGAAGGCATTACCGCAATTATCAGCGTCAAAGTGCCGGATCCACAATTCGAAGGCCAGACCAAAACCAAGCTCGGCAATAGCGAAGTAAGAGGCCTCGTCGAATCGGTCATGAACGAAGGCCTGAGCGATTATTTTGAAGAACATCCGCAGCAAGCGAAACAGGTCGTGGAAAAAGCCATGCTCGCCAGCCGGGCACGGGAAGCAGCCCGGAAAGCTCGCGAACTTACGCGTCGCAAAACCGCCTTGGACGGTCTCTCACTCCCGGGCAAGCTGGCCGACTGTTCGGAAAAAGATCCGTCACAATCCGAACTCTATATTGTTGAGGGTGACAGTGCCGGCGGTTCAGCCAAACAAGGGCGGGACAGTGCCTTCCAGGCCATTCTTCCGTTGCGCGGTAAATTGCTTAATGTTGAAAAAGCGCGCTTGGACAAACTTCTGAACAACAAGGAAATCCAAGCCCTCATAACCGCAGTGGGTTGCGGTATAGGCGATGAAGATTTTGATATTTCAAAGGTTCGCTATCATCGTATTGTTATCATGACAGACGCTGATGTGGACGGCTCACATATCCGGACGCTACTGCTGACTCTCCTTTTCCGGCAGATGAAACCCCTGATCGAACACGGTTATGTTTTTATCGCTAAACCCCCTCTCTACAAAGTCACTCGCCGCAAGCGAGTGCAGTACGTCGAAAACGACGAAGAGCTCGATAGGTTGTTACTGGATCTGGCCCTGGATGATATTGACCTCTCTTTTATGGATGACGGTCAGATCAGCCGTGATAAGCTGTATGAAGTAATCGCTGTTATCCGGGAAACCCTTCGCCTGACCGCGGGACTCGCCCGCCATGGTATCGCCCCGGCTGATTATATTGCCAAAAAATCTGATGTCGGCGTTTTCCCCTCCGCCATCATCAGTGTCCGCGAGATGAACGGCGAACAGACCGAAACCTACGTCTACAGCAGTGAAGAAGAAGCCCAAGTTATCCAGAATGCCGAAGAACGACTCGGGATTAGCGACGAAGAAGTTTCCGAAGACAGCCGCGCGGAAAATGAAAAAGCAGCCGAGGCTGAAGAAATCAGCGAAGACGACGGCAGCGAGATTGATACAGAAGAGCCCGAAGAAACCCCCGAAGAACTTAATAAACGCTTGCATCCCGCAATCGACGTTATCCCGATCTACGAAGCCACCGCCTTTCGGGATATCGATGCGCGAATGAAACAAATGGGCTTGAATATCAATAAATTGTTCGCCAACGACAAACCGGTCGTTATGCTCAGCTTCAAGGATGAGGAGAAAACCCTTAATTCCCTGGTCGACATGTACGATGCCATCAAAGAAATTGGCAAACAGGGCTTGCAGATTCAGCGCTACAAAGGTCTGGGTGAGATGAACCCGGACCAACTCTGGGAAACCACGATGGATCCCGAACGGCGCAAGATGTTTAAAGTTACCCTTGAAGATGCGTTCGAGGCAGAACGGATGTTCACTCTCCTGATGGGCGACGAGGTGGATCCGCGCCGCCGTTACATCGAGAAATTCGCCGCCACTATGGAAAACCTTGATATCTGAGACAGGTAGAAACTATGAACTCAGACTTTACACGTAACGATTCACCGGCTAGCATTGAAGATATAATGCATACGGCGTACCTTCAGTACTCCCTTAGTGTTAATGTCGGCCGCGCTATCCCCGAAGTCCGGGACGGGCTCAAGCCTGTTCATCGGCGAATCCTGTACGCGATGAAGCAGCTCGGCCTTACCAAAAACCACGCTTATACCAAGTGCGCTAAGGTGGTCGGGGAGGTTATCGGTAACTATCACCCCCACGGCGACCAGGCCGCTTATGATACTCTCGTTCGTATGGCCCAGGATTTCGCCATGCGCCATCCCCTGGTAGATGGACAGGGGAACTTCGGCAGTATCGACGGCGATGCTCCCGCTGCTTACCGCTATACGGAATGCCGCATGGAAAAACTGGCCGAGGAAATGCTCGCCGATATGGACCGCAACACGGTCGATATGCGGATCACTTTTGACGAAGAAAATCAAGAACCGGAAGTCTTGCCGGCCGCCTTCCCCAACCTCCTGGTTAACGGCGGCACCGGTATCGGCGTCGGCATGGCCACCAATATACCGCCGCATAATCTTGGCGAAGTCATTGACGCCACGGTTCACCTGCTCGATAACCCTACCGCTTCCGTACGCGAACTTATGCAGCACCTCCCGGGACCGGATTTCCCGACCGGCGCTACGCTCATGGGAATCAACCCCATCGTCGATCTGTACGAAACCGGGCACGGCATCCTCAAACTCCGGGGCAAAGCGGCCCTGGAAGAAAAAAACGACCGCGAGCGAATCATCATCACCGAAATCCCTTATGGCGTCAACAAAGAACGCCTAGTAACCGATATAGCCAACAAGGTGCAGGACAAACGCATCCCCGGTATTTCCGGACTCAATGATGAATCCAGTAGCCGAACCGGTATCCGGATCGTCATTGATATCAAACGCAATGCCATGGGTAACGTTGTCCTCAACCAGCTATATAAGCACACCCCCCTGGATACCAGTTTCGGCTGCCAGTTCCTAGTTGTGGACCGCAGTAAACCCAAAACGATGAATCTCCCTCAAGTCCTGCAGGCCTATATCGATCACCGCCTGGATGTGGTCACACGGCGGGCACGTTACGACCTCAACAAGGCCGAAGCCCGCGCCCATATCCTGGCCGGACTGCTGATCGCTGTCCAGAATATTGATGAAGTCGTGTCCATCATTCGCAACAGTCGCAATAAAGAAGAAGCCGGGCAAACCCTCAAAGCTCGCTTTGAACTGTCCGACGCCCAAACCAATGCCATCCTAGAAATGCGCCTGCATCAGCTCACCAGCCTGGCAACTGAACAAATTCAGTCTGAGTATGATGAACTGCAGGAAAAAATAGGGCATCTCAAAGAACTGTTGCAAAATCGCCGTATGCGCATGGATGTCATCAAAAACGAACTGCTCGAAGTTAAACGCAAATATGCCGATCCGAGACGCACAGAAATAACCCCGTCAGACAAAGAACTTAACATTGAAGATCTGATTGCCCGTACTGTCTGCGTGGTTACAGTCTCCGCTGGCGGCTACATCAAACGCGTCCCGCTTTCCACTTATCGCACCCAAAACCGCGGCGGTGTCGGTATCATGGGAATGCAGACCAAGGACGAAGATCACGTTCAGCACCTGATTACCGCCTGTTCGCACGATTACATCCTCTTCTTCACCAGCCTCGGCCGCATGCACTGGTTGAAGACCTACGAGATCCCCGAAGCCGGTCGCGTTTCACGCGGTAAAGCACTGGTAAACTTGATGGACCTGGAACCGGATGAATATATCCGCGCCATGATCACCGTTGACGAAATAGACAACCCCGAACGCAACATTATCATGGCCACCGCTAACGGCATCGTTAAAAAGACCTCGCTCGATAAATTCAAGCACCTGCGCCGTAAAGGCATCATCGCCATCAAACTGGATGAGGATGATGATTTGGTCGATGCCCGCCTGACCGATGGTAAACAGGAAGTTCTCCTCTCCTCGGAAAACGGTATGGCATGTCGCTTCAAGGAAGAAGACTGTCGGGCCATGGGGCGTACCGCCCACGGTGTGCGCGGTATGGAATTGCGCAACAATAAAGGCAAAATTGCCTCGCGAATTGTTTCTATGACCGTCGTCGATCCGGAAGCCGACCTTCTGGTCGTCACTGAAAAAGGCATGGGCAAAAGAACCCGGCTCGGAGTCGGTAGCGCCGAAGCGGACCAGGATATTATCGGCGGCTACCGACTCACTCGCCGGGGCGGCAAAGGCGTCATAAGTATTCGCCTCAAGGACAAGGATCGCGTGGTCGCCGCCCTCTTGGTGGAATCCGACGATGAAATCCTCTTTACTTCCGTCAACGGCCAGATGGTACGTATCTCCACTGACGATATCCGGGCCATCGGACGGAATTCGCAAGGCGTCCGCGTTGTTCGCTTGCGGGAAGACGACAACGTCAGTAGCGTTACCAAGATCATCGAAATCGAAGATGAGGATGTGGCGGCCGAGGAAGACAACGTTGACACTAACGGCAGCGATAATGCTTCTGAAGAAAAGATAGAGGGCGCCTCTGAGGCCGTGGCTGACGATGAGGATGCTGATGAGCCCGCGGCGGAAAGCGAGAACGAGCCGGAAGCGTGAGTGCGGCCCGAAAAAAGGAAATGACACCGCCTGAGGCCTGCCGCGAAGCAGCCCTCCGGCTTCTCGAACGTAAGCCGCACAGTGCCTATGACCTGCGCCGGAAACTTTTCAAGCGCGACTTCAGCAAGTCCGTTATAGAACCCGTCCTCGAAGATTTTATTCGCGTCGGACTCCTGGATGACCTGTCACTTGCCCGCAGCTATTGCGAAAGCCGCCTTTCTGCATCCCCCCCGGTCGGACGGCGCCGCGTCCAGCAGGAACTCCGCAAGCACGGCATCCCCGCAAACCTAGCCAAACAAGCGCTTGAAGAAATATGGGACATCCGTGAGCGTGAAGAAATCCTCGAGCGCGCCGAAGAAGCCGCGCGCCGCAAACTCCGCCTGATTCGGCGCGATGAAGACCCGCGCCGCAAACGTGATAAAATCTTTCGCTACCTGGCCGGCCGCGGCTTCTCCACTGAAATAATTAAAGACGCCGTCCGCAACGTCCTGGATACCGATTAAGCTTAGCCCAAGTTTCGCAACTTGGGCTATAAGTCGTTGCGCCGCAACGACCGGATTTCGTGTGGCACTACAAAACCGACGAATTTTTCATCGGTACTGACATTTTTGTGCCGGGCAGGTTTCGATGATCAACCCCAGTGATACCACGATGCGCTGCCGTGGCTGTCCCTCCCGGTTACGGTAGGATTAGCCCGAATTTCTGCGAAATTCGGGCTAGTGCAACTCACCGAAGAGCGAGCTGGGTGTCACCCGGTCAACCCGCATCATTTTCAACTGCCCAGGTCGGGTTGCGGCTTGCGGACGGAAAATACAGACCTTACCGGTCCGGCTTCTACCCATCCAGGTTTCAGCATTCCGTTTACTCTGACCTTCAACCAGAATTTCCACAACCTCTCCGAGATAGCGATCGTTTGCCTTGGCTGTACGTTGTTTTAGGTCAGCCAGCAGAATCTGATTGCGTTCTTCCTTAATTTCCTTCGCCACATCATCGGCTTGTTCCGCCGCCTTTGTACCGGTACGCGGTGAATATTTGAAAATATAAGCCATTTCGAACCCCACCCGGTTCATAACTTCACGCGTTGCCATAAAATCTTCTTCGGTTTCACCGGGAAAACCAACAATTACATCGGTAGAAAAGACAACCTCCTTAAGTCGCTGCCGTATGGCCTCAACCCTTTGAATGTAGTCACTCACTGAATAACCGCGCCGCATTGCTTTAAGAATACGATTTGAACCGGACTGCAGGGGGATATGAAATGATTCGCACACTTTAGGGAGTCCGGTCACAGCGTCGATGAAACGCTCATTCATGAAGCGCGGATGCGGAGAGGTGAATCTTATGCGCTCTACGCCGGGAACCTCATTAATGGCGGTCAACAAATCCGCGAACGGCGATATTTCAGGTACGGCTGGGTTTTGCGGGCGGGCTTCAGCTAGGCCATAAGCGGTTACATTCTGCCCCAAAAGATAGATCTCGCGGGTTCCCCCCGCAACCAATTGCCGTCCCTCTGTAATAATCTCGGGGATCGGCCGACTTTTTTCGCGACCGCGAACATACGGCACTATACAATAAGAGCAAAATTGATTGCACCCGCGCATTACAGAGACAAACGCCGACACCTTGCCGTCCTCATGTCCGCTTAATTGCCCTAACCCTTCAGTACCCGGTTCAACATAAACCTGGCCGCGATTACCAAGCGTCACATCCTGAATGATTTCCGGTAATATATGCAGACGGTCCGTACCAACAACCAAATCGACATGCGGCAGTGTCGTCATTATCTCCCGGCCGTGATTCTGAGCCATGCACCCGATAACGCCGATAATTATTTCCGGCCGGCGATGCTTGAGTTTCTTGAGTATGCCGACTTTACCGAAAACTTTCCGTTCAGCTTGGTCCCGTACACTGCAGGTATTAAATAATAGAATATCGGCTTCTTCCTCATCAATCGTCTGCCGCATACCCCGATCAATCAACATTTGCGCCAAAGCTTCACTGTCGCGTTCGTTCATTTGGCAGCCGTAGGTCCGAATGTAAAATGTCTTAGGCATAAGATTCCTTTCTCATTTTTGACAAAATTTATTATTCTTCGCCAGCCTTATTGTTACAATTCCTGCTGTAAGCGCCAAGTCCTGTTATCATGGCGTAAATCATGCTATAGTAAATGCAGAGTTTGATAGCGGGCTAGCCGGAGCAACCCGCTGGCATTCAAAATAATCGGATCGGAGTTGATAATGCACATTACTTCAGCAAACACCTTTAATATATCAGGATGCGCCAAATCCGCCTGTGTTTCTAACAAGAAGGTAAAATCTTCGCGACGCGGTTTTACATTGATTGAAGTAATGGTGGCCTTTATGCTGACGGGGGCGATGATTGCCGCCGCCGTGGGAATTTTGAAGAGCAGTTTGTGGGCCGCGAATTATTACAGCCATCGCCTGGCCGCCGCAAACATCGCCAATAGTCGCATCGAACGTCTTCGGAGTATACCCTATGCTGAACTTGAGGCTATGGAAGAAGATGCCACCCCGGTAAACAGCAAAGGTATTGCAGATTCTGAAGGTGATTTTGTCCGCACGACGGTTATCGGGACTGACTATATGAACACGCGAACCGTAACCGTTACGGTGGGGGGGTTGTGGAAGCACGACAGGCCCCGGGTGTCAGTTTCGGTCAGCTCCATAATATCCAGTGCCAGCATAATGAGGTAAGCAATTATTAAAGGAACTTTGACTTTTATGTTAAATATGTTTAAAAAGATAAAAAAATATACTCTGGTCGAATTGCTAATCGCATCCACCGCTTTAATCGTTGTCCTCTCCGCTCTTATGCCTTTGATGGTTTTTGTTGTGCGAAGCGTGGCCAAAGCCCAGACTATGTACGAGCTGGAAACCAAAGCCATGTTGGCCCAAGAATGGCTCAAACGCGATCTGCGCCGGACCTCACGCAGCGAAATTCTGATGTATCCTTCAGCCTCGTACACAGTGGAAGACGAAGATATCACCTATACCGGAAACGCGATGTGTATCAGTTTCCCCATCCTCAATCGCGGTGATGATGAAACCAGTTTGCCGTTGAATGCCGATGGAGAAATAGAATGGAATCAGACAATTGTCTACCATGTTTCCTACAACGGCGACACCAGCAAGCGTGAACTGCGCCGCACTGTATTTGACCCTCGCGACAATACTTTGACGTCTTCTGAAAGACTGCTCCAACTGGTTTACACGTGGTGGGACGGGGACGGTTCCCTGTCGCCTTACAATTCGGAAAATGCTACCACGCAAACCTTGGCAACAAATGTCAGCCAATATCTGATAACCTCTGGGATCCCCACCATTGATGCCTATAATTCCAGCCAAGACCGGCAAATCTATCCCGTGGGGACCTGGATACTTGAGCCGGGCAGTCAAACCTTTCGCTTTGACTCTCAGGGAAAAAACCAGAACTCCACCGGTTACGATATAGGCTTGGATGAAATCCGAGCAAGCGCCACCGGTGTCCCATACGATGTCGAGTGCCTGCTACCCGCCAGCCGCTATTCGGGTTCTGCGCCTGTTGCTGTAAGCATGAATGATTATGCTGGATGGCGCAATAACGCTCAAATGCTTTTCCCCGCCAGCGATGAAACCGGCTATATTGAGTTTGAAATCTATAATGACATGTGGCTGGAAAGCACTTTTAATTTTGACGATGCCACTCCGCAAAATGTTCAACTTACTTTTGACGGCACAATAGGGGAAAAGGTATGCCGGATGGACGGTAACGACACGTCTTGGGAAGCCTCCATTCAGACCATAGGGGGAACTCCGGAGGCGCCGGGCAACAACTACGGGAACTCCACGTTTCGCACTATAATTGGTGGAGCTGATACCGGAATCGGCGGTAATATCGCCTATAGCGGCGCAACCGGAAAGGTAATTCTCAGAGCGGCACCGACGGGTGGTGACTTAGGTATCGATTCCGCCTACATAATGGTTCGCGATTCCGCCTATAACGGCAGCGGCACTCCCGTCCAACTCACGTTCGCCGATGCCACCGGTACGGTCGGTGCCACCTCAGTTACGATTCCCCAGGGAACCACTGTCACAAGCGATGCGTTCGACCTGCCCATTTCCCCCGACAATGACTACCTCGTAAGTTTTCATATCGCTGATGATCCTTCTAATGAGGTGGGGCGACCCGCGATTTGGGATGATACTTCCACTTCAGAAACCCATACCTACCATATTCCGCATGCCTCCGGCGATACAACCGATGAAAGCGGCACGGCTGACTGGAGTGCTTATTCCGCGAGCGTAAGCGAACTGAACAAGGTTATTGCGGTTGACAGCTTAGTCGTCAGTTATCCAGCCACGGCCACGTACACCAGTCGGGTAATGGATACACACATGGCCAACCCCCAATTCGAGTCAGTAAAGTGGCGCGAATCCTTGCCCGCGGGGACCGACATCAAGATCAGAGTACGGTCAGGGGACGCCTCTGATATGGCGCGTCCAGATCGTCCTGCTGCCGGGGCCAGTTGCGGGCCTGGGCATCAAAGGCATCCAGGATTT
>JAWOEV010000187.1:0-2534 GCA_046482565.1 Lentisphaeria bacterium
GTCACAGTCGCGCGAACAACAATCGCAGCAGCAACCTCCACAGCAACAGTCAGCGCCGCCACCGCCCGCCCCCGAACCGCAATCCGAGACGGACGATTCCGGCATTGACGACCAGATCCCCTTTTAAGCCGGTTCTTGTATAACGAGAGTGCTTTACTGCCATTGTAGACTGTAGTAAATCCATGATAAAATCCCAAATCATTAAAGGAGTTCTCAAGAGCGGAAAGACGTTCCCGTCTCCTGACGTTGAATGTTGGCTACCGGAAAACAAACATAGAGGAATCGGTCTCGTGATTTTTCCCGGGGGTGGTTACGGCGGTCTTGCTGAACATGAGGGAAAAGGATATGCGGATTATTTCGCAAGTGCTGGTATAGCTTCATTCGTGGTCTCCTACCGGCTTGGAACTGAAGGATTCCGCCATCCCGCAATGCTCGAAGACGCTCTTGCTGCAATCGGTACCGTGCGTTCTGCTGCTCGTGAATACGGCATAGATCCGCAGCGTATAGGGATTATGGGATCATCGGCCGGCGGCCATTTAGCCGCGCATACACTTGTTGCATGGAACCGTTACGAGAGCGATATTTCACTGCGTCCTGACTTTGGCATATTGTGTTATCCGGTAATTGCTTCCCGTGGCCCTAATGCGCACAAAGGGTCAATCGACAATCTCGCTGGCGATAATCCGCCGCCGGACCTCCTCGACGAACTCGCCTGTGAAAAGCATGTGTCCCCCGATACACCCCCGTGCTTTCTTTGGCATACTGGGCAGGATTCCTGCGTCCCCCTTGAGAACAGTTTACTGTTCGCTTCGGCCCTGAGAACCCACCACGTTCCCTTTGAGTTGCACCTGTATCAAAAAGGGCGGCATGGACTCGGGCTGGAAGCTCCGTTCGATTGGGGGGCGGAGTGCTTGAGGTGGATCACCGAAACTTTACAACTGTCAGATAGAAGCTAAACGCCTGTAAAAAAAGAAATCCTATGACCTCCCCAAATGACCGCGAGATTATTCGAGGCCTGGCCGGGGAATTGGCCGAAATTGGCCAATTGCCCAAGCAACAGGAGAAAGTTCGGTGCTGGAAAGCGTTGAATGGCTTGAAGCCGGAACGTCCCATGGTATGGATCACTGAACTGCCATGGCGCGAAGTGGAAGACAAGGTGGATGCACTGAAGCCGCGATCCGCGGATGAAAGTATGCGTAACCTGGAGCGGCGCCTGCGCCGCAAGCTGTTTACTGCCAAAGAACTGGATGTGGATGAAGTGTTGCTGCCGGAATTCCATGTGTCGATGGCGATTGAAGGGGCTGGTTACGGGGTGGAAATCAAAGAGGAGCAGATTGCACAGGGAGAATCGAATATCCAGTCGCACCATTTCGAGCCGGCGATCAAAGATATGGGTGATATTGAAAAGATCAAAATGCCCAACGTCCGTCATAATGAAGAAAAATCGCGCCACCGACTGACGTTTTACGAGGATTTATTCGGAGATATCCTCGATGTCAAACTGGTTGGATGCCGGCAGCATTTTTTCAACGCCTGGGACAACTTGGTCCGGTGGACCGGGGTAACCGAAGCGCTGATGGACTTGGTCATGCGGCCCGACTATATACACGCCCTGATGCGACGTCTCACTGATTCTTTTCTGATGCGTATGACCCAGCTCGAGGAGCAAGGACTGTTGGCAAAGCCTTACCCGCTTGACCGTGTCGGTTCCGGGGGCGCGGGATTCACCCATGAATTGCCGCGGGAAGACTATAACCCGGACCACCTACGCACTATTGATCAATGGGGCGGGGCAACCCCCCAGATTTTCAGTGAAGTTTCACCGGAGATGCATGAAGAATTTGCCCTGCAATATGAGAACGAGGTTATGTCTCGCTGCGGACTTAATTATTACGGTTGTTGTGAGCCTTTGCACAATAAAATGGAACTCATGGCCAAAGTTCCGCGCTTGCGCAAGATTTCGATCAGCCCGTGGTGTGATGTGGCAAAAACCGCAGAGAACGCCTCTGAAAAGTATGTTTTCAGCCATAAACCGACGCCGGCAATCATGGCCGAGGAAACGTATAACCCGGAAAGAGCCGAAAAGGATATCCGTGAGCGCCTTCAAAAATCCGGCGATATGCCCTGTGAATTCATTCTGAAAGATATCAGTACTATCGGCGGCGATATCCAACGCGTGATTGACTGGTGCCGGATGGCTACCCGAGTCGTAAAAGAATAAGGGACGGATGGGGAAATACGGAAATTCGGGAATGCCAACGGCGGAGTCGGGTTGGCATTTCAAGGGTTACACCGCTTGAAACGAGAAGTCCATTCTATGACTGAGTCACTCCGCCACGGCTTGGTGAAAACGGCGGATGCCGCGGGCAATTCCTATTGCCAGGCGGCGCTGATAGGCGACGTTGCTCAGCTTTTCGGCTTCGCCGGAATTGCTGAGGAAGCCCATTTCCACCAGTACAGCAGCACAGGGAACTTTCCGTAACACTGCAAAATCAGCGTGTTTTGTCCCCCGGTCAATGGTGCCGGTTGTTGTT
>JAWOEV010000204.1:0-9507 GCA_046482565.1 Lentisphaeria bacterium
AGATGAAACACGCAAACTGGAAGAGGAACTGGCCTCGGCCAACGTTTTTTCAGAGCGGATAAAACTAACCGAGCAATTTTTTACCAACCGGCTTCACAAAAGCAATAAGAAATACGAACTGGCCCTCGGGTTTTCGAGTTGTAACGCATTACCGCTTAGGGTAGTGCATGACAACACGAAAATCCCGAGAAGAGCCACCGGCGCTCCCAACATGGGCGCGAGACCTTTTCTTTTCAACTCGCCATTTAAATATACGTCGTCGTCAGAATCTGTGGGTGCCGATGAAGCCGGGCGACGAACTGCATTCCCGACTCTCTCAGTATGGCGACTACTGCCATTGGCCCACAGATTTTACTCTACGGTCTTAAATATAACGGCTTCGGACGGACAACGCCAGAATTTACTCAAGCAGTCTTTCGAGATAACCCGTATCATATTCGCCCCGGATAATATCTTCCCGGTTAAGAACAAAAGAGGCGAAGTGCACGGTCGTATCAACGCCTTCAATTATATATTCGTGCAGGGCACGGCTTGCACGGTTCAGGGCCTCTTGCCGAGTGCGGCCGTGGACAATCAATTTACCGATCATGCTGTCATAGAAAGGCGGAATAACATAGCCGGTATAGGCATGTGAATCGACTCGAACTCCAGGGCCTCCCGGCGGGCAGTAAAGCGCTATTCTGCCGGGGCACGGGGCGAAAGCTCGCGTTGCGTCTTCCGCGTTAATCCTGATCTCAATGGCATGCCCGGAAATCTTTACATCCTCCTGCTTGAGATTCAGTTTTTCCCCGGCGGCAATCCGGATCTGTTCAGTAATCAGGTCAATACCCGTGACCATTTCCGTCACCGGATGCTCTACTTGAATGCGCGTATTCATTTCCATGAAATAAAAGGAGCCGTCTGCACTGAGCAGGAATTCTACAGTTCCCGCATTGGCGTAACCCGCTGCTTCAGCCGCTTTGACAGCGGCTTCTCCCATCTTCTGCCGTATTTCTTCACTGAGGGCGGGTGACGGGGCTTCTTCCAAAACTTTCTGGTGGCGTCGCTGCAAGCTGCAGTCGCGCTCGCCAAGGTGAATAACATTGCCATGCTCATCGGCCAGAATCTGGATTTCTATATGGCGCGGGTTTTCGATGAATTTCTCAAGATAAACATCCGGATCTCCGAAGGCCATTTCGGATTCAGTGCGAGCCGCATGAAAGTTCTGCACGAGGCTGGCGTCATTATGGACAACCCTCATACCTTTGCCGCCGCCGCCGGCCGAGGCTTTGATAATTACCGGATATCCCATTTTATGGGCAATTTTCAGGGCATCGTCCGCATCTTTCAAAACATCGTCACTGCCGGGGGTGACCGGGACTCCGGCCTCGATCATAGTTTTTCGGGCGTTAGCCTTATCGCCCATTGCGCGGATTGCACTGGGCGAGGGGCCGATGAATTTGATATTGCAGTTTTCGCAGACTTCAGCGAAGTGCGCGTTTTCGGCCAGGAAGCCGTAGCCCGGATGGAGAGCATCAACGTCGGTTACTTCAGCGGCAGCGATCAGGCGGTCGATTTTCAGATAGCTTGCGGAGCTTGAAGCGGGACCTATGCATATAGCTTCGTCGGCCAATTGGGCTGCCAGCGTGTCATGGTCAGGTTCCGAGTAGGCGACCACGCTGTGAAGGCCCAGGTCACGGCAGGCTCGGACAATGCGCAAGGCAATTTCGCCGCGGTTTGCAATGAGTATTCGCGATATCATAAATTGAAAATCCTTCCGTCAACGACCCAGCCGAGTCGATCTGTATTTTGGAAACGGGTTACAGGCACTTTTTCGGGGTGTGTCTTTATTCAATCTCGAAAAGCGGTTGTCCGTATTCGACCGGGTTGGCGTTCTCTACCAAGACTTGTTTGATAATTCCGCTTTTCTCCGCCTTGATTTCGTTCATGACCTTCATCGCTTCGACAATACAGACGACGGTATCTTCGGTAACTTGGTCCCCCACTTTAATGTAAGGATCGGCGTCCGGTGAAGCTGCGGCATAGAAGGTGCCGACGATCGGCGAATCGATGGTCGTAGCCTTGGCGGCACCGTCCTGGGCGGTATCTTCAGCGGAAGGAGGAGCGGCGGCCGGTTGAGGGGCCGGAGGCATTGGAGCCGCGGTCGGAATCTGCATTTGTACACCGTTAGCGGAACCGCGACGCAGTGTGAGCTTCAACTCTTCGCTTTCCATGTCGATCTCAGTAAGATCGAACTCCTTCATCAACTCAGCGACCTCTTTAATCTGGTCAATTCTCATATCGTTCTCCTGTTTGTTGATCTTCAGACTCTGGCGAAACGGATTTCGCACGAGTTCTCAGTTCACCGTTCCCAGTTAAAAAAACCACGAACGAAGAACAATAATTGCGATATCAGATATTCCGCAATTCTCTAAGCAGTGCTCTCAAGCCCAGTTCATAGCTGTAGATTCCAAACCCGCTTATCTGGCCGGCGCAAACGGGGGCGGTCATTGATTCCCGGCGAAAGGTTTCCCGTTGATGGATATTGCTTAAGTGAACTTCGACAGTGGGAATATCAACTGCGGCGATCGCATCCCGTACGGCGATACTGGTATGAGTATAGGCGGCGGGGTTCAAGAGGATGCCGTCAAACTCTTTTACCGCGCTGCCGATCCAATCCACTAGTTCGCCCTCGTGATTGCTTTGCCGACATTCGATTTTTATACTTAGTTCGGTGGCTAGAGTGTGCAGTTTTTTTTCGCATTCAGCTAAGGTGACGTGGCCGTAGATTCCGGTTTCACGTTGTCCCAGCAGATTCAAGTTCGGCCCATTCAGCACAAGTATTTGCGTCATTCGTAATCTCCCAACATAAATTCGGGATACTATATCACACGACCACAATTAGAACAATTGCTCGACGCCATGCAAAAAAGGTCTCGCTATTTGCCGGAGCAGCCATCACACCCGTCCCAGCAATACGTACAGAGTTTACTTTTGGGCATGCCTATGGCCTCCACCAAATCGTCGAGGCGCTGGAATTTGAGTGAAGTAAGGTTGAGTTCATTACGGATAACATCAACCATATCCTGATATTTGTCGCTGTCGGGATCAGTATATGCATAAGGATCGCTGATGTTGTCGCCTTCGAGTTTCTTCATTGCTTTGCGAGTGGCGAGATCCATTATCGAACGCGACCGTGAAAAGTTCAGAAACTTGCACCCGAAAACCAGTGGCGGACATGCCGGCCGCATATGAATTTCTTTGGCGCCATACCCATAAACCCTTTCAATTATACCGCGCAACTGCGTGCCCCGGACGATGGAGTCCTCACAGAAAAGCATGCTTTTGCCGGTCATAAGTTCATGTATGGGGATGAGTTTCATTGATGCTACCAAGTCTCTGATTTTCTGATCTTGGGGCATGAAACTGCGGGGCCAGGTCGGGGTATATTTGACAAAGGGCCTCCGGTAAGGCAGTCCCGAGGCATTGGCGTAACCTATAGCGTGGGCCGTCCCGGAATCGGGTATGCCGGAAACCAAGTCAGCTTCGACGTCATCGTTTTGAGCAAGCGCGGCACCGCAACGGTTGCGGGCGTCTTCAACGTTGATGCCCTCATAGCACGAGGAGGGATAGCCGTAATAAACCCATAAAAAAGCGCACATCCGCATATCATTCCCGGGGGGTTGCACCTGTTCTTCGCCTTCCGGGGTGATGCGGACTATTTCTCCGGGGCCGAGTTCACGCACTGTCTCATAGTTCAAGTTGGGGAAGGCGGTGGTTTCCATGGTGATCGCGTAGGTGCCATCGCGTCTGCCGAGTACGACGGGAGTTCGGCCGTACCGATCACGGGCCGCGTAGATGCCGTCGTCGGTCAGAATCATGATGGAACAGGATCCTTCAATAGCTTCCTGGGCATGTCTTAATCCCTCCCGAAATGAGCCTGCTTCATTAATGAGAGTGGCGACCAGTTCAGTGGGATTGATCTCGGAGCCGCTCATTTCCGAGAAGTGGACAGAGTTTTTGGCAAAAGCCCGGGAAGCCAGTTCATTCAAGTTCTGAATTACGCCGACAGTGACAATGGCATAATTGCCGAGATGTGAGCCGATGACCAAGGGTTGATCTTCGTAGTCGCTGATAACGCCGATCCCCAGATTGCCGGTTAAGGCACCGATATCCTCATCGAATTTGCTGCGAAACTGGGAGTTGGTAATATCGTGTATGACTCGATGCAGCGCCCCTTCGTTCTGTACAGCCAATCCCCCCCGCACCGTCCCTAGGTGTGAATGGTAGTCAGTCCCGAAAAAGAGATCGCTACTGCAGTCAGTGGAAGATGCTACGCCGAAAAAACCGCCCATGATATGTTTTGTCCCGTCCGTTTGGCGACAACTGATTCGACTATAAGAAAATGAAACGCCTGTTACAGTTGTCCACTCTGATTTATTTGAGGTTAGCATGTCCCGGTGGTTGCGAACACCCGGCTATGTCATTATGGCAATGCCCGACTTGCCGGTCGGGCATAAACTCTGTGAGAGAATTTTAAACGGCTGCAAATGTCAACCGTTTGTCGGCAAGTAAGATGCCTTGCTTCTAATAAAACGCAAACAAAATGAGTGACAAGTATCGGCAGTAGCAGTAACATGCTACTTATAAGCTCACTGCCAATACTCCGGTAACACATCTTTTTCCGCGGCCAGCAATTCTTCGATCATGGCCCGGCTGTCGGCCAGACTTGAAACCAGCGGGTCGCAGACGAAGGCCCGATACAGCAGTTCACGGTCGCCTGAGACCGCCGCTCGGGCCGTCAGTTCATGGGTATCTAGAATTTGCTGCCAGAGTCCGCGTAACCCGACAGGGGCATTGCCTACGGGCAGTGGCCTGATCTCGTCCATGCTGCCATCGCACATCATTTCCAGGAACGCATCGTCCGGCATATTCGGCACTGTACCTTGGTTCGCGGTATTAATAAAGAAGGGTTTGTTCAGTCCGCCCCACATCGCTTCGATGATATCGGTGGCATGATCGGGACCGGTCTGTTCGATGAATTTCTCGATCGGTTCGGCATCCAGTACATAAGAATCGACTTCGTTCCACATCTCGGCGTGGCGTTCATAGCGGTCACCGGTTTCCCAGATCGCGAGTGGCGCAATCTTTTCCGGAGCGTGCGAGATTCCCTGCCAGAAGCGGACGTATTCTTTGGTGTGGGCCGTGCAGGTCGGAACATAGCCGAAGGCTTTATAAAGCTCGTAACTGATGCTCGTATTGAAAGCTGCCTTAGCACCTTTATCCCCGCCCTCGGTTTCCGTCGCCGCTTGCCGGCGCAGGCTTTCGGCGATGGCCGGAGTCATGTCCCTGCCGTCGAACTCAGCCTTCAGCAACCAGGTAAAATGATTGGGGCCGGCGATCCTGAAATCAAATCTGGCATCCAAATCTGCATTCCATTCTTTGCGGTCTTCGATGATCCCGGCGCGACGGGCGTAGTTTTGTTTGACATGCGGCATATGCAGGCCGTCACACAAGGCAAAGCTCTTGAGATTGGGCGCAAACAGACGCAGACCTATACCATTGGCAGCGGTGGGATTGATGTAATTAATTACCCAGGCCTCCGGGCACAGCTCTTCAATCTCCCGGCAATACTGCAGGATATGCGGAAATTCCCGCAAAGTGCGCATAATCCCCCCGGGACCGATGGTGTCGCCGCTGCACATCCGAACGCCGTACTTCAACGCTATATCACAGTCGATGCCGCGGTATTTGACAGAGTGATCGGCGAAACTTAAAACCACAAAATCGGCCCCCGGCATGAGTTCCCGAGCATTGGTTGAGGCCTCGATTTTAAGCGGCACCCCGGTGTGGGCTACGACTTTTTCGGCCAATACCTGCATACGCCGCAAGTGGGCTGGGTTAGTATCCACCAAGGCCAGCGTTCCATTCTGTAAATGCTCAGAATGGCACATCTGCCAAATGGCTTGGCGTCCGAAGAAGAGGCTGCCGGCCCCGATTAAAACGACCTTGGGTTGCTGAACAGTTTTTGTAGACATTTTCTTTTCCCTTTGTTGTAGTTACTAACCCGATTATTGCGTTCGCACGCGCAGTACGAAACATTTCACCACGAGAGCATTTTTTTAAAATTCATAGATTTCGTTGTTATGTATATTTTTCGGCGCATTCTATAGCCAGCCGGTTGCTTCAGCCAACAACTTTACGTAATGGCAGTAATCCGGCCATGACACATCAGACGGCACGCCATGGTCGCAGGAGGGAATATAACCGCCGTCGTCGATCACCGGCTTAAGCCGGGCGATTTCGCCCTCAATGATCTTGCCGCCCTTGGCCATGGCGCGTTTGTCGACCCCGCCGCGGAACGCCATATCCCGCCCGAATTGTTGGCGGAATTCATTCAGGTCGTTGCCGGCGGCCACTTCGATGGGATCGCAGGCATTGACTCCGGCTTCGATCCAAAGCGGGATCAGTTCACCGATGAAGCCGTCGCTGTCGATCGCGTACACCGGGACCCCGGCATTTCGTACTGCTTCGCCCCATTTTTGCCAGATCGGCAACAGGTATCGGCGGCACATCTCCGGCGAAATCATGGAAAATTTTTTATAGGCCATGTCTTCTGACAGATGAAAGCTATCCGGAATGACATATTCGAAACTGCGTTCCAGCAGTCGCAGTATATAGTCGCACCAGAAATCGAGCATGTCCTGCACCAGGTCGGGCTTGTCGTAAAAAGCCATACACAGGTTTTCGAATCCCAGCCACTCACGGAGTTGCCAGAAGGGGCCGCTGAAATGAATCTGTACGGGATATTGCCGGTCAGCCAGCTGTTTCTTCAGTTCGTCGGCATTAGCGGGCAGACGTGCCGGTGCCTCCGCTTCATACCGCTTTTTCATATCCTCCCAGTCATGCCAATTTTCAACCGGACATTTCACCCAGCGCCGGGTGACGAAATCAATCGCATTGCGCAGATATTCAGTGGTGAACTCCTTGCCGATTTCACAGATATTACCTTTCCAGTCCTGGACTATTCGACTATCTTCCTTCTCTTCGATGACTTTCTCTTCAAACTGTGGTATCATACGCTCGTTGACCGGAAATCCGGGGCCGTTTTCCGGGCGGGGCAGGGTTCCGCCTGCGAGTTCATAGGCGTAGCGGTTGTAATTTTTTATTTCTCTGGGCAAGCCCTCGCCATACCATCGCTCCCGGGTCGACTGACGCCCGCCCCCGGGGTTAAAGGGCACCCGGTCGGGTCTACCAAACAGCATGGTTTCTAAAAAACGTTCACGTGCATTCATTAAATTTTTCTCTTTATCTTGCCTTCTATTACGCTACCCCGCCCCTCCGTGAAAAGGTATTAGGCCCATGCTCCTGCCTATTTCGGTGTTCAGTGTTCAGCACAAAATGCAGTTTCCCGAACACCGAACACTGAACACTGGCAACAAAAGTGCGTATTTCGCAATTCTCTACGTTACCGTATGCGAATAGTTCTCATCGCGACTTTCTCGCGCCGGACCGCCAGCGTTTTCACCCCAGTGATTCATCCTTCGAGGGCATGTCCGGATAATCTGGAGTACCGATTCCTGAAACGAGTTCGTTGATCCGGACCGGCCGGTTCTCTGCCATCGAGTGATTGGCGGCGATGCCGGTCAGGATCGACCATGCGCCGGACCGCTGGTCGGCGGGACGCTGATACTTGTCTTCGGGCTGGGACTCGGGATCGAAAATATATTTGAGCATGACCGGATCGGCCCCGCCGTGGCCGCCTTTCGCTTCCCAGATGTCGACGCTGTAGGCGGGTTCCCAGTGTGGATATATACGGGTCCAGGTACCGTCTTTCTTCAGTGCCCCGGGGACGGCTCCGTCAGCGTTAGTATAGACACTCTCCTCACATTTGTGTTCGAGGCGGCCGCGGGTGCCGTTGAACGTAACCTGGTAGCCTTCCCACGGCAGAAACGCATTCAGAGAATAGCTCAGCTTTACGCCGTTTTGGTAGCCTACAATTACATTCATGTTGTCTTCAATGTCGATTTTATCACTGAAAACACAGCGGTCCCGAAAGTAGCCGTCATGGCCTTCGGCCTCGAGATACAGGCGGCGCTGATTGTCGTTGGCCGCTAGATCCAGGTGGAACCGGCAACGGTCGGATTCCGGACAACCGTGACAGCGCTCTCCCCGGTTCGTCAAACCGTAGCGCTCGGCGGTCTCGGGGGTATAAAAGTGTCGATGCCCCATGGCAAAAACCGTTTCCGGCACGGTGGACAACCACCAGTTGACCAAATCGAAATGATGGGTTGCTTTGTGGACCATCAGGCTCCCGGAATTTTCTTTGTTACGGTGCCAGCGCCGAAAGTAATCCGCTCCGTGGCGGACATTCAATAACCACTCAAATTGTACCGACAGTACGTCGCCGATAACGCCTGACATGAGCAGCTCCTTAACTTGGGTGCGGGGCGGCGCGTAGCGGTAATTGAACGTCACGGTAACCGTCCGGCCGGTGCGGGCTTGGGTCTCAAGAATGCGCTTACAGCGTACCTCGTCAATGGTCATCGGTTTCTCAATGATTACGTCACACCCGAGTTCCATGGCCCGGCAGATATAATCAGCATGTTCCCGGTCGCGCGTGGTTACGATAACCGTGTCAGGTTGGGTTTCCGCAATCATCGCATCGAAACCGGTCGCCGCATAGCCTTTTAGGTTTGAGGCTCCTTTTTCGGCGGCACGCTGAACCGAGAGTTCGACTCGGGCGGGGTTGGTGTCGCATAACGCCACCAGTGTACTGTTCCCGGCGAATTCGGTTATGATGGCATCACGGTACATTTCATGTCGGCCACCGAGGCCGACAATTGCATAGCGAGTTGGGTAGGGCATGGGGGCTCTTCTTTTTTTATGGACACAACAATCAAGGACGAACCAGCTGTGTAATGTTAAACTTGCTATAAATTTAGATTAAAGTAATTTATGTGCAATGGATAATTCTCGCAAGGCTATGGATAAAACAACCCCTGACCGCTTTGAGGTTTACCGGGAAGACAGATTTCGGGTCCCGATACCCGTCGAACGTACGCTGGGGCTTTGGGTTACATGGAATGGCCCGGAAGGAAAGGTTCTCGAAGATCTGGGATATATGAATCCTCTGCAACCGGTATTCCCGGATCCTGACGGCACCCCTCTGCAAGCGGCTTCAAAGCTCTCTCCTATTCTGCTCAATGAAGACCCGGCGTCGGCGTTGAAACGCAAATCCATCCTTCTGAATATGGTTTATAAGGTGCATACAGCCGCGAATTTCGCCGCCAGCCCGCTACCCCGCTACACAACAATGGAAAAAACCGTTGAGATAATCCACGACCGATACAAGGAAAATCTTAAAATCCCGGAACTCGCGGAAGAAGTGCACCTTAGCCCGACTTTCGCAGAAATTCGGGCTAAAACAAAATTTTTAAAAAATTTTGTGTCATAAGTCGTTGCATTGCAATAAAAGTAGCTCCACTTAAGCTATGTAGTGCCAATCAACGGCTTGCAATATTTTTA
>JAWOEV010000207.1:0-9025 GCA_046482565.1 Lentisphaeria bacterium
ACTGTTTGCCCTTTCCGGGCCAGTTCATATAAGCGCTTCCCGTTTTTCTTAACCGCCGAAACCATCGGCGGCACCTGCCATATACGCCCGACAAACCCGGCCTTTACGGATTCGAATTGTGTTTCAGTAATCTCCGGGCAACCCTTCCGGGCGATGACATCACCCTCGACATCCTGGGTGGTGGTTTCACAGCCGAGTCGCATAACGCCCCGGTAAGATTTATCGGTATTACTGAAGTTCTGCGCCAGTTTCGTAGCTTTACCGATAACTAAAACTAAAAGGCCGGTGGCATTCGGATCCAGGGTTCCGCAGTGTCCCACCTTTTTCAGTCGAAAACGACGGCGCACACAATTCACGACATCATGACTAGTCCAGCCGGTAGGCTTATCGACCAAAAGAAGCCCGGCAGGATCAGGGGTCGTGTAACTGCCCATTAGTTCAATACCTTTCTGACAAGGTCGCCAACTTTGTTTATCGCCTCAGGAATAGTGATATCCTCCAACTCCGCCCCGGCTGCCAAACTGTGACCACCGCCCCCCAGTTGCCGGGCAATATTGTCTACCGGGTATTCGGGTTCGCGTGAGCGCAAAGACAAACGTACACCGTCTTTCTGCGGTTGTATCAGGCAGGCAATCAGGGTTCCCTGCACACAACGGAGGGCATCTATCACACCTTCAGTTTCATTGGCCGAGACACCAAACTCAGCTCGGAGGTCAGCATCCATTACCGCGTAAATAAATTGATTATTGCAGTCGAAATCGGCATTTTGCAATAATGCCGCTTTCAGTTGCAGCACCCCCAGGGGTTCTTGAAAAAACATTCGATCCATAATCAAATGGAGGTCAGCCCCCGCCTCAATCAATTGTGCTGCGATTCTCAGGGTTGCCGGGGCGGTATTCCGGAAGCGAAAGCCGCCGCAATCCATAACCAGTCCCGTCAAAAGAGAATTTGCGGTTCCGGAGCGGATCGGAATATCCATTTCATGTAATATTTCGACCAGCAGCGATGCGGTAGCAGCCTTGCCCGAGTCAATGAAATTAATCTCTCCGTAACCGGTATTGTCGGCATGATGGTCAAGATTGGCGATTGGATGCTCCTCTCCCAATTCGACCTCCTCCGGTATATCAGCGCGTTCAGCGGTAGCGGTATCAAGGCAGACTATGCTGTCGAAATCTTCGTGAGGGTATGAGTCAACATGAAGATTGGGCACAGACGGCAAGAGCTCCCGATACCGGTCCGGAATTTCCGAAGAAATATAACCTGAGCACTCATAACCCGCGTCATTGAGAGCGCAGACAAAACCGACAAGTGAGCCGAGAGCATCCCCATCCGGTCGTATATGAGTACATATCAATGGATGCTTGCGGTATTTCAGCCATTCAGCAATATCTTTGATTCCGGCGCGCATTTTTACCTTTTTCACGGGCTGTAGTCAGACTATTTATCCGGCTCTTCTTCAGGTATATCAATTTCATCGATTATTGATAATATCCGGTCCGCACGCTCCGGAGTCCGGTCGATCTCGAAACGTAGGACGGGCGTAAACTTAAGGGTTATCCGTTTAGCAATGCGTTCTTGAAAATGGGGACGGTATTCTTCCAGTTTTTGCAATACCGCTTCCCGCTGTTCATCACTGCCCATGACGCTGACAAAAACTTTAGCATGCCGAAGATCGTTTGAAGTTTCAACCTGGGTAATAGTAATAAGCGCATCGAACTCTCCCGCTAAATCCTTCTCAAAGGCCGAGCCGAGTTCGCGCTTAAGAACTTCATTTACGCGCCGCATACGATCGATGGTCATAAGAAGTATCCCTGTGGTAGATGCCTTGATTTGTTCGGCATCACATCTTTGATTTTTCCGGCTTGAAGCGGTGGTTACCACAGCAACAAGCCGGAGAAAAAACAAACCTGCAATACTGTTGCTTCGTGCAAAAATCGGGTTTAGAGCTCCGCGGCGACCTTTTCTACGTTGAAAACCCGCAGTTCATCACCGACTTCAAAATCTTCAAAGTTGTCTAGGCGTATGCCGCATTCCTGCCCGCTCCGGACCTGCTGGACGCTGTCTTGGAAGTGCTTCAAAGAGACAATTTGGCCGGTGTAGATCACCGCGCCATCGCGCTGGACCCGGGCTTGAGCTCCTACTCTGATTTCACCACTATTGACCTGACAGCCACAGATCCTACCGGTCTTGGAAATATTGAATATTTTCAGGATTTCAGCGGTCCCGATATGTTGTTCGCGCTGTTCAGGCTCAAGCTGGCCGCGCATCGCATCCTTGATATCTTCAAGCAATTCGTAAATAATGCTGTACAGACGGATCTCGACATTCTGTTTTTCTGCCGCGCGGTTTACGGCCGTAGTTGCCCGCACATGAAAGCCAACGATAATGGCACCAGAGGTAGCGGCCAGCAGAACATCGTTTTCCGTGACCTCGCCAACCCCGCGGTGAATGATATCGACATCAATTTTTTCAGATTTTATTTTTGCCAAATTGTCAATGATCGCTTCGATGGACCCCTGGACATCAGCCTTGAGAACCAGCGTAAGCTTCTTGCGCCCGGCCTCACTCATCTGAGCAAAGAGATCCTCAAGTTTCGCACCTTGCGCTTCCTGCAATTGACCTTCCCGAAGCTCTGCTTCCCGCCCTTCAGCGATCGCCTTGGCTTCTTTCTCATTCTCGACAACCATCAAACGTTCACCGGCCTGGGGAACGCCGGAGAGTCCCATAACTTTTACAGCCGTGCTCGGTCCCACCTCGTCTACCCGCACACCGGTTTGATCTATCAGAGCCCGGGCTTTTCCGTAAAATTGGCCGCAAAGCATAATGTCACCAACATGCAGGCTGCCGTCTCTTACCAAGACGTTAGCCGTGGCTCCCATACCGACTTCAAGCTGGGCTTCGACAACCAGCGCTTCACAGGGAGCGACTGGATTGCCCTTCAGTTCGAGCATTTCAGCTTCCAAGAAAATCCGCTCCAGAAGGTCATCAACACCATCGCCGGTTTCAGCGGACACCGGAACAACGCCGACTTCTCCGCCCCAGTCTTCCGGCATTATCTCATTCTGCTGGAGCCCGACCAGAACTTTATCTTTGTCGGCACCAGGCAAATCTATTTTATTCATGGCAATGATAATCGAGACGCCGGCTGCCCGAGCATGACTAATCGCCTCAAGCGTTTGAGGCATGACGCCGTCATCCGCGGCCACCACAATAACAACCAGATCAGTTGCATTCGTGCCGCGAGCGCGCATAGCCGTAAAAGCCTCGTGCCCCGGCGTGTCAAGAAAAGTTATGGGATGGTCATCATGCTTAATGGTGCTGGCCCCGATGTGCTGGGTGATCCCCCCCGCTTCACCGCGGACAACGTTGGTCTTGCGGATATAGTCAAGCAAAGACGTTTTGCCGTGATCAACGTGGCCCAGGAACGCCACCACCGGGGGGCGGGGCACAATTCCCTCGGTCGAAACTTTCCTGGCCGGCTCTAGTTTGGTCTGTTTGGCGGTCTCTTTAGCGGAGTCCTTACGCCGCCGCTCCCGACGTTCGGGAACAAATTCTATGTCGCGCCGGTCACAAACCTGCTTTACCACCTCCGGTTCAATAACCTGGTTGATGGCAGCAAAGACATTCATGGTCATCAGCTCCCCGATAAGCTCATTCGGCTTGCAGCCTAGGGCCTTAGCCAAGTCGCGGACAATAATCGGCGGTTTCAGATGCAGCTCCCGGCTATCGGTAACCGCTTCCTCCGCTTCTTCTACTTCCTCCGCTTCGGGTTCTTCGGGTTCGGCTTGAGTTTCCTCAGCAGCTTCCTCCGGTGCCTCGGTTTCTCCCGCCTGCTGCTGGCGTTCAGCAATTATGTGTTCGCGAACCAGGTCCGCAAATTCTTCATCAATTGAGCTGGCATGGCTCTTCACCTCCAAGCCCTCCCCGGCCAGGATTTCAAGCATTTCTTTACTGGAATACCCCAGCTCTCGGGCCAGCTCATATACTCTTGTACGTTCACTCATGAACAACGTCCTCCACGTCCGGGACTCAAAACATTAATTTATCAATTCTTCACTTCTTTACGCAGTCGCGGGCAGCGGCAATTATGTCTTCGGCTTTATCAACATCAATGGCTTCGATGTCAGTCAGATCAGACGGGTCTGCTTCACTTAATCCTTCCAGAGACAGGAAGCCGTGCGAGACCAGTTCGCCAGCCGCCTGCGAATCAAGAGACGGAATTTGCTCGATCAAAGTATTAACAGCTCGCTGAATTTTATCTTCAAATTGCACGTCTTCGGGTTTTTCAAGTTTACTTATATCAATGCGCCAGCCGGTAAGCTTGGCGGCCAGGCGCGCGTTCTGACCTTTCTTGCCGATTGCCAGCGAGAGTTGATCCTCCGGGGCGGTGATAAGCACCATATGTTCATCTTCATCCAATTCAACGCTGGCCAAATTGGCCGGTTGCAAAGCATTGCGCACAAACTCCTTGATATCCGGGCTCCAGTGAATGATATCGACTTTTTCGCCGCCAAGTTCCCGGACCACAGTTTTAACGCGGTTGCCGCGCATCCCCACACATGCCCCCACCGGGTCAATACTCGGGTCCTCTGAAGTAACCGCGATTTTGGAGCGATAGCCCGGTTCGCGAGCGACCGCCTTAATTTCCACCAGTCCTTCGTTGATTTCGGTAACCTCACGCCGAAACAGACTGGCGACCAGTTCTGCACGCGCTCTTGATGCAACCAGGGTCGGCCCGGGTTGGTCTGCATTGACACGTATTAAAACGCAGCAAATATGATCGCCGGGCTGGTATTCCTCGCCCGGAATCCGTTCCCGATAGGGTATTACCGCCTCCGCACCGGTCAGGTCAACAAAGACATCACCGCGCTCCACCCGCACGACCACGCCTGAGAGCATTTCGCCGACTCGGTCCTCGTAATCTTCACATACCCGGTCCTTTTCCGCCTGTTTCAAACGCAGCATAATTGTCTGCTTGGTCTTCTGGGCCGCAATACGGCCGAAATTGGCGGGGGTCACTTCCCATTCAACTACGTCTCCGAGTTCAACATCAGGGAGTTTCGCGACCGCCTCATTATAAGCGAGCTCGGCCTCAGGGTGTTCTACTTTCTCGACTACCTTGAGCCGGGCAATTGCCTGGATATCGCCCGTCTCACGATCAATTTGAACCTTCAAATCCTCCATGGGACCGACGACCTTGTAGGCCGACGAAACCAGCGATTCCTCAACCAGTTCGATCAAAGTCTCGCGATCAATCCCGCGTTCATTCTCAAGATAATCGAGAACTGACAAAAGTTCGCTGTTCATGGTTCAATTATTCCTTAAGTTAACGGGCCCGAAACTAAAAAAGTGGGCTTAACCCACTTTCCGCCCCGCGTATTCGTGATATTATTTAAACGTTTCTCACTATACTTGAGAATAGATTCTTTGCAACCACTGTAAAGCGGTTTATGTTTTGGTTTAAACGTGTTCAGATTCGCAAAAAGTAACTGGAAAAAGCTGACATGAAAAATTCGCTACAAGCCTCTCTATGCAGCCTCATCGGAACAGGCTTCATATTAATCTGCGCCAGCTACAGTGCTGCTCAAGTCCGCGCTGGCCACGATTTTCCCGAAGACCCGTCCTGGGTACGTGATCGCTTCCTGGGCAAAAATGTCAATCTTGCCGAGCGCGCCCGCCATCTAGAGACCGAGGAGAATTACGCCGACGCGGCCAAGGTTTATAAAAAAATGCAGCGCTATGCCAGCACCAAAAGCAACCGCACCTTTGCCCTTTATCGCCGCGCGGAATGCCTCTTCCTGGCAGACAAATATAATCAAGCCTTGAAAGCTTTTCTTGAATTGGGTGACAACTATCCGCGGGCCGCCGAGTACCCTCGGATAAACCAACGCTTGCGGTCAATCGCCGCGGCCTATGCCAGCGGTGAGGCGTCTTTTCTGGGCGGCAAAGATATTGAACAGGCACGTGATATTTATCAGCGCATACTGACTTTCGCACCAGCTGGCAAAAACGCTCCGGAAGACACCATGCGCCTGGCAGAGTTTCAGCAGTTGGACAATCAGCCTGGAAAGGCCGTGGTCACTTACCGCGAGGTGACTCGCAAGTTTCCGCGCTCCAAACAAGCACCCTATGCGCGATTGGCTCTGGCGGGGATTTACCTCAACAAAGCCAAAGAAACTAATGATCAGTGGGAACCAGCTATGCAAGCGCGTCGGATGGCAGCCCGGTACCTCGATCTTTACTCCGAACATCAGGCCCGAGATAAAGGTGAAGCCATTGTCCGTGCCGCCAATGAAGAACTTGCTCGCGACTTGCTCTATCTGGGGCACTTCTATCTTCGGCCGGCTCACTATCGACCTGATGTGGCCCGGCGTTACCTGTCCGACCTTTTGCGCGAATACGACCAGACTTCTGCCGCCCGCGAGGCACGTGTATTGATGGCCCAGATTGAAGGCGAACCCGTACCTTCAGTCGGCCCTGAAGAAACCGGGACGATGGCCGAAAAAGAACTCACGCCGGAAGAGTTGTTGCAAAAGCGGCGCCGCCTGCCGCCTCTGCCTGATGAAGACGAAACCTCTGAGCCAGCCGAAAAACCTGTAGCCCCGCTACCGATCGAAGACAGCGAGAGAGTAAAAAAATGGCTGCGTCCCATTCCAGACTTGGGGATAAAGCACGAAAAAGAATGAACCGACAACCATAGGGTTTTTGATGATATGAAGAACAACAATTTGCTAAAATCGGCTCGCCGGTTTCAGGTCTCGGGTATATGGCTCGTAGCCTGGGCGGTATTCGCACTTGCCATGGGGACCGGTTGCGCCCGCTACGAAATGGGATTCATCAACCATCCGCAGATGCAGACGGTGGGGATAGGGTCATTTGAAAACCATACCGATGAACCGGCGATGGAGGCCCTTCTCCGCAAGAAACTGGCCGAAATGTTTTCCACGCGAAGCGCGCTCCGTTTAGCAGATCCAGAGAAGGCTGACATTGTCGTTCGCGGCAATATCAAATCATATTCCACCCGCCAAGCCGCGACTGCCAAGGTGAGGGATGAAAATGAACAACCCGATAACCGCTCTTCATATCGAACCACGATTTACCGGTTGCGAGTAAGGGTTGATTTTGAAACTGTGATACCGGAGCAGAACCATAGACCGGCGATTCCTCAACGTTCGGTTATCGGCGAGGGGAATTTTTCTGAAATGCCGGACCTGCATACGGCACGGCGTATCGGTCTGCAGCAAGCTCTGCGTGATGCCGCCGAGAAAATCGTAGTTAGCGTCACTGAGGCGTGGTAATGATACGTATAGGCCAAGGTTGTGATTTTCACCGTTTCGACGCTGAGGGTTGCCCTCTGGTAATGGGCGGCATTCAAATACCCCACCCATACGGCCTCAAGGGAAATTCTGATGCTGACGTGCTTCTCCATGCCATCACTGACGCCGTGCTAGGGGCGCTTGCGGCGGGCGACATAGGTAAATGGTTCCCGCCTGATGATGACCAATATAAAGATGCTGACAGCGCCAAGCTCCTCGAAACGGTTCTGCAAAGTTCGGTGGTCTCTGATTGGCGTCTCGGAAATCTCGATGCAACGGTGATCTGCGAAAAACCGCGTCTGCGTCCACACATAGACAAGATGCGCACTAGTATTGCCGAAATATTCGGTGTCCGGCCAAACCTCATTTCGATTAAGGCAACGACAACCGAGGAAATGGGCTTCACCGGCCGGGGCGAGGGTATCGCAGCCTGGGCTTCCGTGCTTTTACAGCGGGGAAGCTAACACAACTCCAAATCAAAGAAATATGGCAATGAAAACCGAAAAACCAGACACTTATTGCTTGTCTGTCGCTTATATGGCAAGGCGGAAAGTTAAGCTCGGTTTTTTCTTGCTGCTGGTTACCCTTGCCGGTTATTCATATATCCCTGCAAGTCGCGCCGCCGAGCCTAAACCGCGATACGGACGGGTCTTAGTTGTTGCCAACCGCCTCAGTCCCGCCTCGCTTGAACTGGCAAGCCAGTATTGTCGCCGCCGCTTAATTCCGCCAGCCAACATCCTTAAGCTTTCGTTCGCTGATCAAATCAACATAAGCACCTCAGCTTTCCGAGAGAAACTGCTCAAACCGATCCGCGAACGCTATCGGAAACTGGACGAGGTTCCGGACTACGTTGTCTTGGTGCGGGGCGTCCCCTATCGAACCGGCAGGATTGCCACAACCACGGCGATTCTCTTTAACGGGTCTGAAAACCTCCGGCCGATACACGGTTATTTTCAGCGGCTTGAAACATTCGACAGCTCGATACCATATTTCGGTGAACGACTGCTGCCAGCCACAGTGCTGTCGGCATACAATGTTCAGGAAGGCATGGAGCTGATAAAACGCAGCGAAGTTGTTTATCCAAATCCCGCCGACGCCGGAACCTTCTACTTTTGTGACGGGGCCGGGCCGCGCGGGAGTCGCAACCGGCAAATAGAGTCGGCGATGGCACAGCTTCAAGGAGAGGGCGTCAAAGCAGAGCATGTCAAGCACCCCAGTTTAGAGAACCGACATGACGTTCTGGCTCAGCTAACCGGCAACACTCGGCTTTCGCTGGAGAGCAACACATATCTACCCGGCTCAATAATTGACAACATGACTTCCTGGGGGGGCTATCTTCTGGGGAAGAAACCTCACAACTCCGCCCTCACGTTCATTGCGCATGGTGCTTGCGGGGCCTACGGCACCGTATACGAACCCACCAATAATCCCCGGCGCTGGGCCGCTTATACACTGCCGCTCAGCTATGCGCGGGGCTTTAACCTAGCCGAATCCTATCTGCAGAATGTGCGGGATCTTAAGTTCGGCACCGTAGTTGGAGACCCTCTAACCCGCCCGTTCGGCAAACCACAAATGGATCGAGTTACAGTTCTCAAACTCGGACGGTGACAGTGTCAAACCTGAACTGATTATTGCATCTGATCGAGCTGGTCACACAGTGCTGTTGGAATGGAAGCGAGGAGCGAATACAGAGGAGGACCAACTAAGAC
>JAWOEV010000041.1:0-5537 GCA_046482565.1 Lentisphaeria bacterium
TAAGTTCCCGCCCATGCCGTTTGCAACTGTAACCAGCCTCAGTAACCAACCGTAAAGCATCGTCAGCCAAGCCGCCTTTATTGGGCAGAGCAACTTTCAACATAAATATAATTTCCTTATGAACAAAATTAACCGCGTCACGAAGCGTCCAGGCTAGAGCCTCCGCGAAAAGGGTCCCGCTAGACGCCATGCGAAAAGGAATCGCGCCCATGTTGGGAGCGCCGGTGGCTCTTCTCGGGATTTTCGTGTTGTCATGCACTACCCTAAGCGGTAATGCGTTACAACTCGAAAACCCGAGAAGGGGTGCCGCCGCCTCAACCCGAAGGGCCCATGCTTCTTTCGGCGATATGTCGACTTTCCGGCGGGAACCGTTAGCTTACGGCTAGCGATACCCGCCGGAAAGTCAAAATCTCATCCGAAATAAGCACGGGCATGGGTGCGATACCTTTTCGCATGGCGTCCCGCTAGAGATATCGGTACACGTCCTCGAGATCAAGATCATTAGCAAGCATCATAACCTGCAAATGATAAAAGAGCTGGGAAATTTCTTCGGCGGTTTTTTCCCGGCCTTCATACTCAGCGGCCATCCACACTTCACCAGCTTCCTCGACAATTTTTTTGCCGATTTCATGCTTACCGGCCGCCAGCATTTTTACTGTACCCGAGGCCGGATCTCCGGATACTGCTTTGGCTTGCAGTTCCTGAAACAGGTCCTCAAAACTTTTCCGCGGATTTTGTGAGTCTGACATAACGGATGACCTTCTGCTTCAGGCGCTTTTCTTGAGCTCCTGACGGAGCGTCAATTGCGGTGATTTACGCCCCTCGACCGCGTCTTTAGTGATACGGCAAGCTTCTACATCACCGCGCGACGGCACTTCATACATGATATTGATCATAATATTTTCAAGGATGGCGCGCAATCCACGGGCGCCGGTGCCTTTGGCCAGTGCTTTTTGGGCGAGTGCTTCCAGTGCCCCCCGGGTAAAGGTCAGCTCAACGTTCTCCATTTCGAACAGCTTTTTATACTGTTTGAGCAAGGAGTTGCAGGGCTGGGTAAGAACATCTGTCAGTTGTCTGGCGTTCAATTGCTCCAGAGTTACTACCACCGGCAAACGCCCTACAAATTCCGGAATCAGGCCATATTTAATCAGGTCTTCCGGTTCAACGCGAGCTAGGAGCCCTTCGTCGTCCGGGGCCAGAAACTCCGAGCGCTGGTCGTCGCCGGCACCGAATCCCAATACGCGCTTACCAAGACGGCGATGCACTGTTTTGTCAAGTCCCACAAAAGCCCCGGCACAAACAAACAAGATATTGGACGTATCCAGCCTCAGATATTCCTGCTGAGGATGCTTGCGACCGCCTTTCGGAGGAATATTAGCGATTGTACCCTCAAATATTTTGAGCAGAGCCTGCTGGACCCCTTCACCGGAAACATCCCGGGTGATTGAAACATTTTCAGTTCGGCGGGCTACTTTGTCGATTTCGTCAACGTAGATAATGCCGAGTTGAGCCCGCGCCAAGTCATAATCCGCTGACTGCACCAGGCGCAGCAGAATATTTTCCACGTCTTCGCCAACATATCCGGCCTCGGTCAGGGTAGTCGCATCGGTTATCGCAAACGGCACATCCAGCTTTTCGGCTAAGGTTCGGGCCAACAGTGTCTTGCCGCAACCGGTGGGGCCGATCATCATTATATTGCTTTTTTCGATTTCAACGTCACTTTTATCCTCTGAACTGTTCTGGAGGCCGCGTTTATGCTGCAGGCGTTTGTAGTGATTGTGGACGGCCACCGAAAGAACTTTTTTGACGTGCTCCTGTCCGACCACGTAGTCATCAAGATAGGCCTTCAATGCATCCGGCTTAGGCACCTCTAGATCCGGGATCTCATGTTCTTCCGGGTGTACGGTTTGCTCTTCCTGTTCTTCTTTTTCAGGGGCGTTGCCGTCCAGCATGCCGCGACAGACATCTACGCACTCCGCGCAGATATGCGCACCGGCGGGGCTGGCCACCATAGGCGGGGCCTGATTTTGCGTTCGTCCACAGAATGAACACCGCTGTGTTTCGTCATTTTGAGCCATATTGGTTCAATATCCTGTATTTTACAGTTCCACTTTACTTCTTCGCTTCATTCAGCAACAGCAGATCATCAACCACACCATATTCTTTAGCCTCTTGAGCGGTCATGAAGTAGTCACGATCACTGTCCTTCCCGATTCGTTTGGTAGTCTGCCCGGTATGATGGGCCATAATTTCAGTCAGGCGCTCTTTAATGCGCAGAATTTCCTTTGCGTGTATGCTTATATCAGCAGCGGTACCTTCTGTGCCGCCCAGCGGCTGATGAATCATGATTCTTGAATTGGGCAGGGCAAAACGTTTGCCTTTGGTGCCGGAAGCCAACAGGACAGCCGCCATACTGGCTGCCTGACCGACACAGAACGTTTTTATACCGCAACTTAACATCTGCATGGTGTCATAAACCGCCATGCCAGCCGTTACAGAACCACCGGGACTGTTGATATAAAATTCTATATCTTTCTTCGGGTCTTCGGACTGCAGGTAGAGAAACTCTGCGACCAGAAGATTGGCGACGTGATCGTCAATCGGGGTTCCCAACAGAATAATGCGGTCTTTCAGGAGGCGTGAGTAGATATCATACCCGCGCTCACCCTGAGCTGTCTGTTCGACCACAATGGGGACATAGGCTTGGGCTTTAGTATCCATAATTATTTAACTAACCTTTAGGCTTTGTTTTATTCAATAACGCAATAACGGAAACAATCTGAACATTCCAAATCTCGTCTTAATTATTCGAATTATTCGCTTTCAGCAGCCGCCTCAGCCGCTTTTTCAGCCGCTTCTGCCGTCTCCTCTTCATGGCCTTCAATATCGGCCAATTCCACTAACCGTTGCGTCGCTTTATTTTCGATTATCGTATCCAGTAACTCATTTATACCGCCGGTCTGCTGAAGGCGTTCTATCAACTCTTTTTCGGGCATTTTATGATGCTGGCTCAGCATCTTTATCATACCCTGAATATCCTCGGATTCGGCTTGGATCTCTTCGGCCTCGGCAACCTTGCGCAGCACATAACGACGCTTCAACCGCGTCTCAGCTGTTTTTTCGGCCGCTTGGCGGAGCTCGTCCTGCTTCTCCTGGAGCTCTTCCTGAGACGCACCTTGTTCTTGGCGCTGCTGGTAGAGACGGGACATTACATTATAGGTCTGATCAGCCAAGACCCGGGGGGGGAGAGGGAAATCGATGCGAGATGTAAGTTTTTCAACTACCTCTTCCCGCACCATTTCCGCTTGTTCCTGTTCACGCCGAGCGCCCAAGTTGTCTTTAATTTTTTCACGGGCATCGGCGACATTTTCAGCCCCCAGTTGCTGGGCCATATCATCAGTGAAATCCGGTTGTTTCGCCTCATGAACTTCATCAACATGCACCTTATAAGGCACGGTTTTTCCAGCCAGCGCTCTCTCGTAGAATTCTTCGGGAAACTCGATCTGGATTTCGTGATCACTGTCGGCGTCAGCCCCGATTAATTTATCGGCAATGCCGGGGAGGATTTCCGGCTCCCGCAAGGCAATCCAAGTATCATCGGCCGCCAGCAGATATTTCGCGGTGTCACTGATATTCTCATCATCGCCGTCCGGCATTTGCCCTTCGTATGAGGCTTTGAGGAGATCGCCTTTCTGGGCCTTCTTATCGGCTTTTTCGTAGGACGTACGCTGCTCCATCAGCTGGTCGATAAAAGTTTCAACCTCTTCCTCTTCGACTTCGCTACTTTTGCCCTCTACTTCAAGGCCCTTGTATTCCGGCAGTTCAAAATCCGGTGCCACATCAAACTCAGCGGCAAACACGAATTCTTTTTCCGGATCGACCTTCAACTGGGCCTGATTATCCACATGCGGCGCAGTTTCAGGAGTAAGGTTTTCTACCTGGACGGCTTCCTGCAGGGCGCTACGCAATACCCGCCCCTTGGCTTCTTCCTGAATGTCCTCACCGTATTTCCGACGGATAAGTTTCCAGGGCGCTTTCCCTTGTCGAAAGCCCGGAAGATTGGCTTGGCTGCGGAAGTGTTTTTCAACTTCGCTAAATGTACTCTTTACTGTTTCCTGCGGCACCTCGATATTCAATTTTATATGACACGGTGCCGGTTCTTCGCGTACGACATTTATCTCTTGATTGTCCACCACGACTTACTCCTTAATATCACTAACGTCCATCAATTTAGTTGGTCATTAAAGTCAAACGGTAAAGTCAATACTATAGTACAACCTTATGATAAATCTACGTTCAAACAAGACAGTCCGGGTTGCCCAGGCAGACTGGGATGACTGGCGCTGGCAGCAACGCCACAGCATCACTGATCTGCAAGAATTGCAAAGGCGACTTACCATGCCAGTCGCAACTGTGGCAGAGATAGAAAAGGTGAACACCCGTTATCCATTCTCCGTATCACCTTACTACCTCAGCCTGGCCCGACAACCCTCCCTGACCGACCCTATCCTCCGACAATGCCTGCCTGCCGCAGGCGAGTTGCAGAGTTTTCCGGGAGAATCCGCGGATCCATTTGCCGAACTGAAGAAATCACCCGTCCCGGGACTTATTCGCCGTTATCGCGACCGGGCTCTGCTGACTACGAACGGATTATGTCCTGTTTTATGCCGGCACTGTTTCCGTAAAAGAGGCTGGAAATATCACCTGACGGATGCCGCACACCCGGCCAACCTGGAACGGATTATTACGTATCTGAATAAAACGCCGGAAATACGTGAAGTACTAGTATCGGGCGGCGAGCCGCTTATGCTGGAGGATGAGATTCTGGCCCGACTGCTGAGCCGGCTACGCCGGGTACCGTCCATTGAAGTGATTAGAATAGCTACGCGCCTGCCAGCCACCCTGCCTCAGAGAATCACCCCCGAACTTGTCCGCATGATAGCAACCTATGGGCCGATCTGGATTGTCGCCCATTTCAATCATCCGCTTGAACTGACCGACGCTGGCATTCAAGCTTGCAATCAAATAGTTGAGGCGGGTATCCCCATGGTCAGCCAGACGGTACTTCTGCAGTCAGTCAATGACAACGAAGCAGTCTTGCGCCAACTCTTTACCCGTCTCCTCAGTATGCGGATAAAGCCTTATTACCTTTTTCATTGTGATCCCGCCACCGGAACTATGCATTTCCGGGTAAGCCCGGAACGCGGACTTAACATCATCCGAGAACTCCGCGCCACCACCTCCGGTTTAGCCATTCCTACCTACGCCGCGGACTACGCGGGCGCTACCTCAAAAATCCCGCTGGGGTAAGGCTTGTCAGGCCGTCCGCGAAAAGGTATCGCACCCACGTTCGTGCCTATTTCGGATGAGATTTTGTCTTTTCGGCGGAATGCGCTAGCCGTAAGCTAACGGTTTCCGCCGAAAAGACGAAAGATCGCCGAAAGAGACACGAGCCCTTCGGGTTGGGGCGGCGGTAGCCCCTCTCGGGCTTTTGCGCTATAAAGTATTACCCTGGAGGGTAGTACATTACAGCGCAA
>JAWOEV010000051.1:0-12449 GCA_046482565.1 Lentisphaeria bacterium
CAGGCAGAAATCACTGGTGGCGGTGCATGATGCTGTAAGGCCCCTTGTGTCACGTGAAACAATAGACCGCTGCTTCACCGTGGCGGCTAAAAAGGGTTAAAATCAGTTTTTCCAACATCGATACCAAGCTCAAGAGAAGATGTACAAATCAATCCTTTTAGTTCTCCTTTTTTAAAAGAATCCTCAGCTTCAACACGTGAAAACTTTGACAGTGATCCATGGTGAACATCTACTTTAAAATCTGGTTTCCATATTTTAAAACGAGAAGAAAGAATCTCAGCACCATCACGAGTATTAGTAAAAAGCAGGGTTGAAACATGATCATCTATCAGCTCTTTAGAACGTCGAAGAGAAGCAAAACTTGTTTTATCCATAGAAAGACGATTAACCCATACATCATCACTTTTTCTAACAACAGGAAAATCAACCCAAATGTTAACATGTTTAGTGACATCAACTTTTAAAATTTTTACATCACGAGCAACATTTTTCTTTATAAAACCACCAAGAAAACATGCTACTTCTTCAGGTGAACCAACTGTTGCAGAAAGACCAATACGTTGAAAATCAACACCATTTTTAACTCTGACTTTCCAGTCCGTCACAGTGAAAACCTAAACCTACGGGCTGAAGCCCGTAGTACGTAACCCGGTTTTTGCACGAAGCAACAGTATTGCAGATAGGTGGATTCAAGCAAGCCCGGACCGAGTTCCCGGTGAACCTCAATTACCCAGACTCTGCAAAGGAGCGGGGATGTAGCCGCCGCGATTGACAAATGTTTCGGCCCCGGCCGGGCTGACCGGAGCGGCAATTGAACCGGCCCCGAAGAGACCGCCGAAATCTACGGTATCACCGACCTGTTTCCCCGGCACCGGAATCGCGCGAACGGCAGTGGTCTTGCGGTTAACCATCCCGATAGCAGCCTCATCCAGAATAAGGCCGGAAATGGTTTCCGGGGCGATATCCCCGGGAAGCAGTATCATATCCAGACCGACCGAACAGACAGCGGTCATTGCTTCCAGTTTTTCAAGCGACAAGGTTCCCTCCTGTACAGCCTGGGCAAGAGCGTGATCTTCGGTAACGGGGATGAACGCACCTGACAGGCCGCCGACCGAACTGGAGGCAAATGCCCCGCCTTTTTTGACCGCGTCATTCAACAGACAGACAGCCGCCGTAGTCCCGGGTGCCCCCAGGGACTTAATCCCCATGGCCTGATAAATCTCACCCACGCTGTCGCCTACCCGCGGAGTGGGAGCCAGCGACAAATCGACAACGCCGAATTCTATGCCCAGACGATTACCGACCTCGCGGCCGATCAGCTCACCTGTGCGGGTTACCCGAAACGCCGTATGTTTAACTTCTTCGGCAATTTCATCCAGGGTGCACTCCGGACATGATTCAGTCAGACGGTCAACCGCGCGCTTGATTACACCGGGGCCGCTGACGCCGACGTTTATTACACAATCCGCTTCGCCGGCCCCGAGAAACGCGCCGGCCATAAACGGATTGTCTTCCGGAATATTGGCAAAGACAACAAGCTTGGCCGCTCCGAACCCGAGTTGGTCAGCCGTGGCTTCCGAAATTTTGCATATCGTCCGGGAAACCAGTTTGACCGCCTCCGCATTGATACCGGCCCGTGTGCTTGCCACATTTATCGAGGCGCAGACGCGATTGGTTTCACGCAAAACCTGCGGCATGCTCTCAATCAATAATTGTTCCCCGGGGGTCATACCTTTCTGGACAAGTGCGGTAAAGCCGCCGATCAAATCCACCCCGACCTCCTCAGCGGCCGCATCCATTGCCTGCGCCAAAGTCAAAGCGTCTTGCGGAGACCGTTTCTCCAAAAGCGAGCTGGCCGGCGAAACCGCCAACCGTTTATTAACAATCGGCAAGCCGTATCGCGTAGAGATTTCGTTGCAGGCCCGGACCAAATCCCCCGCCCGGTCACAGATCTTGCGGTGCACTGCAGCCGCCACATCTTCCATGTGATCCTTGCCGGCACATTCCTGCAGGTTTATTCCCATAGTAACTGTCCGAACGTCCAGGTTTTCTTCCTGCAGCATTCGAACTGTGGCAAGTATATCATCGGTTCTAAGCATTGGCTGTCTCCGTCAACAAACTGCGAATTGGGCCGACTTCATTAGTGGCCCGGAAAATATTTTCGTGCTGGAGGCCAATTTTAAGATTGAGCTTGCTCAGCACGGCTTGGAGCTGGTCCTGTAATTCCTGCAAGTCAAGCTGGCGCGGCACGCGAATAGCGCCGACATGAGTCACATCACTGCCATGAAAAACCACGTACCAATCTTCAATATTAATAGATTTGCCGGCGAGAAATCCGGTAACCGTCTTCATTATACTCGGGGCATCAGTCCCGGCCAGAGTCAGCATGTAACGCTCGCCGTCGGGAACCGGGTCAGGCAGGGATTTGTCGTGGTACGGGCGGACTATAATATTCGCCTCACCAGCATTGAAATTAGTTTCGATAGCGCGTTCAACCGCACCACATTCCACATTCTCCGGAAACGAAACGGTCAGTATGACCGTGAAATACCCTTCTACAACAGTCTGACTGATCCCGTCAATATTAGCTCCCATTTCGCTCATTGCGGAGGTGGTATCGTGCAAAGCTCCGACACGATCCTCGACCAACACTGAAACTGCGTAACGATGGTTCCGGTCTTTCATTCGTGATCACCTCAATCGTACAGGGACTAACGCTCTGTATAGCTTCAAAATTTGTATTTTCCGCCGGTATGATGTATGCCTCGCTAGACCGTCCGCGAAAAGGTATCAGGCCCATGCTCGTGCTTATTTCGGATGAGATTTTGACTTTCCGGTGGGTATCGCGAGCCAGGTCATTTTACAGAAAACCGTGAAGAACCGTATTTTTGCCAAGTGCAACAGTGATTTATGTTAACAAGTTGTTTACTTTAGTTATAAGACCATGAAAACGCAAGCATACTTTTCTACTTTTTATTCAGCATAAAGATGTTATATTGTGGGCACGTTTAACTTGGTTATTTGTTATTTGTCAGGAAAACAGTCTCTTTCCGGCGGGGTCTGGAAAGCGCAATAACCAAGCTGGTTTTCAACGCATTACTTTCAGCATAACAAGCTTCGGGCAACATTTTACCGCTCCTTTATGTATACGTAGGGAAAGCAAGCATGTTTGACAATCCTCTGGAAAAACAGATCATCGAAGGCTTTGAGAAAGAATACGGGAATAAACCCGAAACCGTCGCCTGCGCCCCCGGGCGCTTGGAAATTCTGGGTAATCATACTGACTATAACGAAGGTGTAGTACTCAGCGTGGCGGTCGATAAGGTCACGTATTTTGCCGCCTCACCTGCGGAGGGCAAAAGCTGTCGGCTTCACGACCTGCGAGACGGGTCACACCGCAGTTTTTCCATTGCTGATATCTCTGACAATATTGAGGACGGCGACTGGGCGAATTATATTAAAGGGATCATAATCGAGCTCGAGGATCGCGGCATGGATGTACCAGGGTTCGATGCCTGCATCCTGAGCGATATTCCCTTGTCCGCCGGGATGAGCAGCAGTGCCGCCTTGGAGATTTCCTCAGCCTATGGCCTCGGATCTCTAACCGGGACTGAATTGCCTTGGATTGAATGGGCCAAAATCGGCCAAGCCTGCGAAAATAAAGTAGTCGGTGCCAGAACCGGACTGCTTGACCAATTCAGTACGATATGCGGACGGGCTGGCCAACTGGTCTTTTCCGATTTCCGCTCCCTGGAGACCTCCAACGTTCCCATCCCCGACAATACCGCGCTTATTATAGCTAATTCCATGGTCAAACATAATTTGACCAACGAATACAACGAACGCCGGGAAAGCTGCGAAAAAGCAGCTGAAGCGGTCAGCAGGGCCGATGCTGACGTTCAGTCCCTGCGTGATGTAACCCCCGAGATGCTGAAGAAGTGTAAGGGCAATATGGACATTACTTCTTATCGGCGGGCCGTGCATATTGTCGAAGAGAATCTGCGTGTTTTCAACGGCATTAAAGCCTTACAGAAAGGTGACATTGAGGCTTTCGGCAAGCTTATGTATGATTCACACGAAAGCTCCCGTGTAAACTTTGAAAACAGTTGCCCCGAACTGGACTCACTCGTCGATTTGGGCAAATCCCTGCCCGGTGCCCTCGGTGCCCGTCTGAGCGGCGGCGGTTTCGGCGGTATAACCGTACATCTCGTCCGCCAAAACGAGGCTAAAGACTATGCACAACGCCTGGGGACAGCCTTTCAAAGTTTGACGGATATTGATCCACAGGTAATGATCTGCCATGCCGGTGACGGGGCGCGAGTAATCAGCTAACCCGGCGCTTCCGCTCGGTTAAAAAAACAGATAGACTCCCAATATGTTTGAACAACTTACAGACCGACTTCAAGATACTTTCAAGAGCCTCTCAGGACGCGGCGTCCTGAGTGAGAAAAACATCCAGGATGCCATGCGTGATGTGCGCCGAGCGTTGCTGGAAGCCGACGTCAACTATGCGGTGGCGAAAAAATTTGTCAAAAACGTCCGGGAGAAATGCCTGGGCGAGGATGTTTTGAAAAGTGTAACACCGGGACAACAGGCGATAAAGGTTGTCAACGACCATCTGGTTGAACTGCTGGGCGAATCACATGTCCCGCTGGAATTAAAAGGCCGGCCCGCCGCTATCATGCTAGTCGGCCTGCACGGAAGCGGTAAGACCACAACCGCGGCCAAGCTGGCCCGGCATTTATCCGGAAAAGAAGATCGCCATGTCATGCTGGCAGCCTGCGACCTGCATCGCCCAGCCGCTATTGACCAGCTCGAATATCTGGGGCGTGATTTAAATCTTCCGGTTTATACTGACCGCGAAACTAAAGACGTCGCGAAGCTCGCCGGTGCAGCCCGCAAAGAGGCTGAGAAAACTGGCTCCGATGTTTTAATTCTGGACACAGCGGGGCGGCATCAGATCGACACCGAGCTGGTTGAAGAACTCAAGCAGGTCAAAAATAAAGTCCAGGCCTGTGAAGTGCTCTTGGTAGCCGACGCCGCCTTGGGACAACAGGCAGTGTCCGTAGCCGAACATTTTGATGAAGCACTCGGAATTTCCGGAATTATTTTGACCAAAATGGACGGTGACGCACGCGGCGGTGCCGCCCTCTCCATGCGTCAAGTTACCGGTGAACCGATCAAGTTCATCGGTGTCGGCGAGAAGATCGAAGACCTGCAGCCTTTTTATCCGGAGCGTTTAGCTTCCCGCATTCTCGGCATGGGTGATGTCGTCAGCCTGGTCGAAAAAACTGCCGAGCATATCGAAGAAGATGAGGCGCAGCAGCTTGAGGAAAAGATGCGCAAGAAGCAGTTCGATTTCGATGACTTCCTCAAACAACTGCGCCGCATGAAAAAGATGGGGGGCATTATGTCACTCATGGACATGCTGCCGGGTATGGGCAAACTCAAAGACAATATTGATATTGACGAAAACCAATTCAACCGCATCGAAGGGATCATCTGCGGCATGACACCCGATGAAAGGCACAAACCCGACGTCCTCAACGCCTCCCGAAAACAACGCATCGCCCGCGGTAGCGGCGTTCCCGTAGTTGAAGTCAACCAGCTGGTCAACCGTTTTGATATGATGAAAAAAATGCTCAGCAACATGGGCGACATGGGGGATATGGAGTCGGCCATGGACGGCATGACCGGCGGCGGCATGGGCGGCAGTCTCCCGGGGGGCATGCCCGGCATGGGGAGCGGTATGCCGATGCCTGGTGGCGGAGGCGGTGGCAGCGGTAGAAACACGTCAGCCACGAAGAAGGATAAAAACAAGCGTAAGCAAAAGCGTCGGGACCGCAAAAAAAACAAGAAAAAGTCCAAGAAAAAGAAGAAATAAGCCATGAGCATTACAACGCAATATCTCGGACTGAAGCTGAAAAACCCCCTGATCGTCGGTTCCAGCCCGCTGACTCACAGCATAAAGGGGATTAAACATTGCGCTGAAGCAGGAGCGGGAGCGCTGGTTCTTAAGTCACTTTTCGAAGAACAGATCAGAGAGCAAACATCTGCCCTCAGTGAGTCTCTGGCGCAGCAGGCCGGTTTACACGATGAAGTATATCAATATATTGAGGCCGGACTCGACATGCGCTACGGCACGCGCGAATATCTACAGATGCTGGCCGACGCCAAAAACGAAACCGATATACCGATAATCGCGAGCTTAAACTGTATCAGCGACAAATGGTGGCTAGACTTTGCGCGTGAACTCGAAGCTTCCGGCGCCGATGCCCTAGAGCTTAATATCGCCGTTCTTCCGAAATCTCTGAAAGATACAGCGCCAGAGATTGAGCGACGATACCTAGACATCAGCCGACAGGCAATAGAGGCCGTCGATATTCCCGTGTCCGTCAAGCTCGGACCGTATTTCACCAGCCTCCCGGAAATGCTGGATAAGCTACAAAGCCAGGGGGTTAGGGGTTTTGTCCTGTTCAACCGCTTCTACCGGCCCACAATCGATATTGGCAAACAGGAAGTGGTCCCCGGAGACCGTTTCAGCGCCAACCGTGAACTGAGTATCACCTTGCGCAATCTAGCCTTATTCAGCGGAGCCCTTCCAGGTGATTTCGCCGCCGCCAGCGGCATACATACCGGTGCCGACCTCATCCGGACAATCCTGGCCGGAGCCGCCGCCAGCCAGGTCGTAACCACTCTGCTTAAGCACAATGTTGATTATATCAGTACGATGCTTGACGAACTCAAGGTCTGGATGGAAAAGAACGGCTATGATGAGCTTGCCGATTTTCGCGGCAATCTTTCCCAAGCGAAGACCCCCGAAGCCGAACTCTTCAGCCGCACCCAATACATTGAAGCCATCGGCGGTCGCCTCTAAACCAAATCGATTGCTCAAAAAACCATGCATTAATCAGGTTAAAGAGGCTTTCGTGCTGGACCTCATGCGAGAAGGCATTTGCGGGTTTGGTTAGTTTGAAAAGTCCTGCGCCTCAGCAGGAAGCGAACTTTTGGGAAAAAGGCCAAGCGATATCCAATTTCCCAAACTTTCGCACCACTACCGCAAGAACAGTGGAGGCGTTTGATCTCAGGAAAAGGGGTGGCAACCCGATGCTGTGCTCATATCTCGCACCTTGACCATATACTTTTTCGCATGGCATCTACCCATAGAGTGCCCAGTAAATTAGCATTTCTAACTTTTTAATAACACCATGTCTTCACAACCCTTCAGCCGTTATAGTTCCATCATACCCGACTACTCCGCTTTCTGCGAAGCCTTAACCTCTCCCCTCCCCGTCACCTTTTGGCCCAACCCTGAGCGCGTATCACTGAAAGATCTCCGTATCCTGTTAACGAAAGCCGGTTTTTCACCTAGACCAATCCCCTGGCATCCTGCCGGAATGCGTTTGCCGTCGGACCGGCGCGCCGGCAAGCGCCGGGAATTTTTTAACGGTCTGTACCAAATCCAGGAAGAAGCCGCCATGCTGCCGGTTTTATTGCTGGACCCGCAACCCGGGGAGTTGATCCTGGATATGTGCGCGGCCCCAGGCAATAAAACTGCGCAAATCGCCTTTGCTATGCAAAACCGCGGAACGGTTATCGCCAATGACCTGAACCGGAAACGGCTGCCGGCTTTACGGCAAACCTGTGAACGCCTGGGCCTGCGCAATGTTTCCTTAACCAACCACAACGGAGGAAATATTGCCGCACACGCCGCCGAATTCGATCGTATCCTCGTTGATGCCCCGTGTTCATGCGAAGGTACAACCAGAAAAAACCCCGGACAACCCACCGAATCCGAAATCCATTTTACCGAAAAACAGCGACGCGCCCAGGCCGCTCTCCTGCGCAAGGCCGTCCAATTGTGTAAAGTCGGCGGTCGCATAGTTTACTCCACCTGCACCTATGCCCCGGAAGAAAATGAAGCAGTGATCAATAAAGTCATCCGGGAATACGGCAGAGATTGTCTGACCCTGCTGGAACCTGCCATTCCGGACAGCCTGACTGCCAGTCCCGGCCTCACACAATGGGAAGGGGAAAGTTACGACCCGAAAATGACTCACTGCCGCAGATTGTACCCGCACCAGAACGACACCGGCGGCTTCTTTGTCGCGGTCCTCGAAAAAACAGGGCCCCCTTCAAAGTCGAACGAAAGCAAAAACGCTGACTCCCCCGAACCCCGGCCCGACTTTACCCCGGCCACTGCCAGCCCTGAACTGCATGCCGTACTTGACCACTTCGGCATTGACCCGAAAACCATCGACCAGCTGAAGACTGTCCAAGGGCGCGGTAACCAACTTTTTCTGACGGCAGACGACCATTTCCCGCCCGCTTACTTTGAAACCGCGGACACCGGACTCAGAAGTTTGCGCCTCGACGGTGCCGAGCCCAAACTAACCCACCCCGGCACCCTTTTTCTGGGCAAATACGCCACCTGCAACATTGTCCCCCTTTCAGAAGAACGCGCCATGCTTTTTATGAGACGCAAGGCTATGGATTTGACCACTGAGGAACTCTGTAAATGCAACGGTACCGGCTATGTAATTGTCAAACACGGGGGTTTCACCTGCGGCCTGGGACAACTGCGCCGGGCCCCCGAAGGCCACCATTTCCTGACCAGTAACTACCCCCGCCGCTGGGCCGCCCGCCTATTCTCGTAGGAACAGCACCAGTGTAACTTTATAACAAGCGGTATAAGCCTTTGGTATTCATATACATATTGCGCATAACCTCATTTTTCATGCAATGTTCGGGTTCTCCCGAATAGGGTTCAGGATAAAAAGCTGACATTCCTTGCATGCATTCGCTGTCCGTGCTATTTTAAACTTACGGATAAAAGTACTTTACTTTTTGTCAAAAGGTAAATAGCTGGCGACGGTCGCTGGCCGACCCTGTCCGAAAGGGTTGATTTTAACTAACAGAAAAAGAAAAAGATGAATGTTATGAAACAGAAATCATTATTTGCTATGGTATGTATGATGGCGGTGGCGCTGATGGGCGTGACCAACGTCATAGGGGCAGATCTGCCGGACCCGTCAGGCCAGAAAGCGAATATGAATAAACCAGTCCAGGTGTTTATCCTGATGGGCCAGTCAAACATGGTCGGGGCCGGACATGTCAAGGGGAATAAGGACGGTTCTTTGAAAAACGCCGTGCAAGAAAAGGGCAAGTACCCCTACTTGGTGGATGATCAGGGCAACTGGACCAAGCGAAAAGACGTCCGTTACGTATTTACCATGGGCAGTGGTACCGGCAACCCGAAAATAAAGAATAACGCCTGGATGAGCATCGAGGGCAACGGTAGGATCGGCCCCGAGTTCGGCATCGGCTATTATCTGGGAAGCGCCACCAATGCGCCAGTGCTGATTCTCAAGAGCTGCATCGGCAACCGCAGCCTTGGGTGGGATCTTCTGCCGCCGGGCAGCGAGCGCTTCGAGGTCGAAAAGAACGGCAAGACCATGGTCTATGCCGGCTACAAGGATTCCCCCGGTAAATGGGAAAAAGGCAAGAAGCCGAAGAAAGGAGGCTGGTACGCCGGCATGCAGTATGACGGTGACGTCCGAAACGCCAAGCAGGTACTTGAAAACCTCCAGAAGTATTATCCCGAAGCCGAGGATTACGAAATCGCTGGCTTTTTCTGGTGGCAGGGCGACAAGGATCGCTACGACAAGGTGCACGCCAATCATTACGAGGAAAACCTCGTGCGATTGATCAAACAGCTGCGCAAAGAATTCAACGCACCTGATGCCAACTTCGTTTGTGCCACACTTGGTCAGACCGCGAAAGATGCCAAAGGCAACGAAGGCAAGATCATTGATGCCATGTTTGCCGTCGACGGCGAAAAGGGCAAGTATCCGGAGTTCAAGGGTAATGTCGGCACCGTGTACACTAAGCCCCTTTGTCACGGCGGTGCGTCAAACGGTCACTATAACGGAAACGCCGAGACATATATGGACGTCGGTGAAGCCATGGGCAAGGAGATGCTCGAATTGCTTCGTAAATAATCCTGACTTTTTTTCCGGCCCGGGTTCTAGCGATCGTATAACTCGACCGGGTAGAAATGGTTGAACATCCCAAGCGGTCGCTCAATTCACAGTTGAGAGGCCGCTTTTTTTTTGGTTTTTAACGATTAAAGACTTTCATCCCGTACTCACGGGCAATGCCCATGAGGCGCGTATAGAGCGGCTTAAAGTATTCACGAAACATGTCGACTGAAAACAGTAAGCCTTGCTACGTTCCCATATCTTCGCCAATCATGATGCCGTCCGCACCGCCTTTACCGGCGGCGTGAATGCGCTGCTCATAGAGCTTGCCGATCTTATTATCATGCATTATCCTTTAGTTTCAGGCTCGGGATCTTGATCGTAATTGCGCGCCAGTATTTTTCCCCGTAACACTTGATGGCGTAGGCGAAGAAAATACCTGAAAACACGTCGATGCTGTAATGCCCCCGCGAAAGAAACAGGGCCGCGATGATGATGATAAGACATACTAAAAGCACCGCCCGGTAGCGCTTGTCGGTAGCGAGTACGAAGTACATCCAACTGATGCCCGTGTGCCCCGATGGGTAGACGCCAAGCTCGTACTTGGAAAATCCATTAAAGAGCCCATCGGTACCGTCAAACATCGGAGGATGGCCGAAAGGAGTCAGGACGATGAATACCCCCCTCACCAAATGAAATGTCCCGCACAGCAGAAGATACAATGGCACTTCACCGTATTTTCGACGATGGATCACGTATATCACAAAGATGACCGAAGCGAGCAGTGATGCAATATCATACATGTAACCGATATCCCACAGGGGTATATTATCGAGAATCATGTCGGACAGGACTGGGATCGTCTTGCCGTCGCTGATGTAGGCCTGCAGGTAGGCCTGGGAGATGAAGTTCAGGCGTATGCCCACAAACAGCACCGCCAGCCCGGCGTAGAAGCGCCAATTGCGCAGGAGCAACCAGATTCCATCGCGCATTTCATTGAGCTTATCTTTCAGGATTTGGGACAATTCCCGATGCATATCAGAAGTCACCGTATGTATATTTAATGTCTTCCTTTTGTATCTCGCGACCGGTCAACATCCGTCGAAGATGACAGGCAAGGTATTTGACCATAACTCGCGTACTGCCTTCGTGTCGCGCCCGACGGTCCGACGTATAAAAGACGGGCCGCAGGATACGGAATCTAAAACCCCGCTCGCGGGCCATTTTAACGTAGTGACAGTCCTCACAGATCCCGAGGCGCTCATCGAACCCACCGACCGCGTCATGCACCTCCCGGGTGGAAAACAGGCAGGCCCCATAGGCAGAGGCATAGACGGGGCTGAATACCCGCATCGCAGTATTCAGGAAGGCGGCACCCACGATCGAGAGCATGGACTTTTCGATGACCCGCAATGGGCACGTTGCCAGGTCAGCTTCGCGCTTGACCAGTTCGGCCCTTGTCGCCGCAATGAAGTCAGGTTGGAGTACGGTGTCCGCATCAAGGAACAGCAGACGAGAGCTGGCAGCAAATTCCGCTCCTCTGTTCCTGCCGTATGCAGGTCCCGCTGTCTGCGAGAGTTTCACATACCGGAAGGCCGGCAGTTTATCCGCATATTGGCGAGCGACGGCTTCCGTCCCATCGGTGCTGTTACTGTCCACAACGATGACTTCAAAGTCGCGTTTGGTCTGCTGCGACAGAGATGCCATAGTTCGTGGAAGATATTTCTCCTCGTTGTACGCGATGACAATGATGCTGAGGCGGGGTTGTGAACTTGGGAATGCCATCGAAGGCCTTGGTTATAGATATCACTGGTTTCATTGTTTTGCTCGTATGCTACAATGGTAATATGCGGTTAATTTTTCGGTCTGCCACATGCAGTTACCGTGAAATATATATCAACCCGAAGGGAACCCCTGCAACGGCGTCTGAACTCAACAAACGTCGAGACCTTTTCGCAGGGCGTTAAGTGTAACAAAGCATTACGCGAGGATTGACTGGTGAATAACAATATTGACTGGACAAACTCAGTAATACGGATGACGTCGTACTGCTTCGGTGAGTTTTGCGGTCAACAAAAAACAGAAAAGCCGCCGCACTGCGGGTAGCACAGTGTAGCGGCTTTCTGAGGGTTTGTTTTTTTTAAACAGTTCCGCAAGATTTTGATATCTTGCGATTACTGTTGTTGATACATGCTCTGTTCCAGTTTCTGTATTTTTTTCTGGATTTCTATTTGTTTCTCCTGCAACTGACGGGCGTCGTCGCTTACTTCATTCATTGCCTTCGACTTCAATTGTTGCATTTCCTCAAGCGCCTTAACCACTTTCTCGTCTTGTTGCGCCTTTTGACGCGCTTGTTGCAATTGCGCTATCTGATGTTGACCCTTTGATAACAGGTGCACTGACCCCGGCGCCGGCATGGATGACATCGGACCCGAAATCTTGTGGAATATGATACCCGAAACGGATTTC
>JAWOEV010000055.1:0-4092 GCA_046482565.1 Lentisphaeria bacterium
GCCCTGGATTACCGCCTGGACCCCGCAGGCCGAGGGGTTGACAGTGCCGTATCTCCTTGGATGGAGACTCGCTTCGACACCGGCAACGGTACGACCTTGGAGCTCGGAGTTGACGGTGTCAGCGATGACTGGGCATACTCCGTCGAGTTCTCCGGCAGCGACTACCATGATCGGGAAGGCGGGAAGGACCACGAAGACCGCGTGTTCGGTCTGGACGCTGGCGATGACGAGATTCCCAACACCGGCTACGAAGAGTTGGCGGGAGCGCTTCGCCTAGCCTATTTCGGCTTGACTGACCATGTGCTGGAATTAGACATGGGGCATAGCCGCCAGCTCGACGCGCCGCGTCCCGGCGGCTATTACGCAAACTCCGGAGAAGCCGATCGCCGATACCGGTATTTCGACCCGCAGGAATTCACCTACCTCCACCTGCGTGATAAATGGCAGATCGGCAACGACCTGCTGGAGCGTTTGCAGACTACCCTCTGGTGGCATCAGTTCGGTGAAGAGCAGTTCCGCTCATCTATTCGGGACATGGGGGCAGCTACCGAACATATCCGTGTTCGTGAATACGACGATACCTTGGATGCCTACGGAATTGACTTGCAGGCCACCACCCTGCTGGGAGCCGAGGATCAGCATGAACTGACGTGGGGCGGAACCTATATCTATGAAACCACCGACAACAGCTACCGTGAATTGCAGACCCCCCCGGGTTCAACCGACCCGGCCTTACTTGCCCCTTCCGGTGTCAGCGACTGGCCCAACAAAACCTCTGTGCCCGACAGTAGCGATTATACGACACTGGGGTTATTCATTCAGGATGACTGGCAGATCACGGACGCCGTCAGTCTCTTGACGGGCCTTCGTTACAGCCGCTACGACTGGTCGTTCGACAACGTCGAGGGTAACACCGACGATGTCACCGGTAGCCTGCGGGGGATATGGGATGTCACCGCCCATCACCGTCTGTTCGCTGGCATATCCAAGGGCTTCCGCGCCCCGAACCTGAAAAACCTGGCCGGCACCGTGGATCGCGGTAGCAGTGGTGTGGCGGCCGAGGGTAGTGCCGACCTGGAGCCCGAAACCAGCTATACTTATGAAGCCGGCTGGAAGTGGCGAAAAAACCGCAATTCATTGGCCTTTACTGCCTTTAAAACCAGAATTGAAGATCTGATCCAGCGGGACTACTCCCTCGCAGATCCCGAGTTCGCTAACGTGGAAGGGGCGGATCTCTATGGCTTTGAAGCCGCCTGGGACTACGGGGTTAACTTCACCGAAATCCAGCGCCTAGCACTGGTGGGCTCGGTATCAATGGTTGATGCAACCCGCGATATTCCCGTCGCAGGCGGCACCGTTGAGGACAATATCTCGCGCGCTAATCGGCTTTACGGCCGGTGCGGCCTCAAGTACGAACACAATCGCAACTGGTGGGGATTATTCCAGATGCGTTGGCACGACGAATACGACGACGTGGCCACGCACTCCAGCAATGCCGACGCTGATGACATCCGTCTGACGGTCCCGGGTGATCCAGATGGTAGTATGCCCGGCTATGCCGTGCTCGACCTCATGGGCGGCTGGCAGAGCGATGACGGGAAGTACCGCATCGGCCTCTTCGTTGAGAACCTCGCCGACAAGACGTATCGTGAGCCCGGCAGCGGCGCTGACGGTGTCGGCCGGAACTTCGGGGTGACAGCCGGCGTCCGTTTTTGACCCGGAAAAAACTTTTTACTGTCCTGCCCTGAAAGGGGGCAATTATGAACTGGCTACGCTATCCCAAAAGACCTGTCGGGTTGCTTGGCAGCGGTTCTTTACCTGGGACAACCAGTTCAGTCATTCGAAAACGAGCCCCCGTTTTTGTTGTCAATAAAATTATTCGTGGTTAGTGAAACGTTTTTACATGTTTCAAACTGGAAGGCTGTTTTGGGGGCGGCAGGCTCTGGCGCGGTCACTGTATTTCGGGATATGGTTAAACCGGTTGTGCCTTTAGCATCGACAGCCGCTTTCCCATCCAGGACAAAATTATTCTCGATAATCCTGATATTTTGATGTACGGCGGGATTGGGGACGGGATTATTGGGCCGAATCCGAATGGCATCGCCGCCGCATTTGATAAATCTGTTGCTGGCAATTGTTACGTCCTGTACAGAGCCCGATTCAAACCAGTTATTCGCATCGCATGCAATGAGAACGCCGTTCATGTAAGGCTTGTTAAAAGTATTCGCGCGTATTTCAGTTTTCTTGGGCGTACTGACTAGAAAACCACGCGTCGGAATGCGCCTTGTAATGCATCCAGTAATTTGGACTTCCGGTGTCCAAGTAACATTTTCAATGACGTCATTTTCGTGCCAGTTATCAGGCACTGGTTTTTCCAGTGTGAGCAACTGCACATAAGGATCGACCATTTCAACCCCCGTCACCCGGTTCGGCCCGAATCTCATAAGTGTATCCCAGCGTACTAAATTAATTTCATCCCCCAGTGAGAATGCCGTAAATCCGAATGTCTGCGGGTGCATAAATCTTGCCTTGAGCTGCCTTTCGGAGGTCTGTTCCACAATTCGCATATAAGTGCCGTGAATATTTATGGCGTCGTCGTGAGCACCGTCAAAAACACAATTCCTAACCGTGATTTGTCCCCGACAACCCGAGGCATGAAAACAGTCGGCCCAGGCCGCACAAGTTCGGCCGCTGTTCGTGTCCGGTGCAATGGATACGGTATCGAGCGTAATGTTTTCGCTGAATTGGCATAGGATCCCCATGCCGTGCATGTAGAGGAATTTAAGGCGGGAAAAAAGGACATCACGGCTGTGATTGATAAAAACGCCGCAACAATCACGAAAGGGATTACGTTGCTGATACACGAAACCCTTGGTCAGTGTGTGCTCACCGTAGGCGCGGACCCGGCGCTTTTCGAGTGCTTCCAGCTTCAATTCCTGAAGCGGATTTTGCGTACGCCGGATTGTTTTCCGCTTCGAGTCAAGCTCCTGGGTCAGGCAGCTGTCATAGGCCCATCCTTCTCCCTCCCAGATGATGCGGTCGTCTTCAATGCGGTAATCTGAGTCCAGGTGGATCGCAAGATCCGCATAATTGTCCGTGGCTTTCGTGACGCTGAACTCCGATACGGTAGGCCGATGATAATCAAAAGTAAGCTCTGAGCATGTGATCGCACTGGAGTGGTTGAGAGATATTTCGATCATTTTGCCGCGGCAGATCAAGCGGGCACCATTGCCTCGGATACGGATATGGTGAGCCTGATCAAACAGGATTCCCGCCGGTTTCGGAGTCAGCCTGTCGCTATTGCAGTTCGAGATGTCATACAGGCGTGCCTGCTGCCAATTCGGGTAGAGGTCATAACGCCCCGGCGCAAAGTGCACCGTAACGGGGCATCCCGCCATACCGCCCCCCCGCAGTATCAGGGTTTCGTGAAACGCCCCCGGTGTCAGAACCTTAACATGGTCGCCGGCAACAAGTCTGCGCCGGTTAAGGGGCGCAAAGCTTTTCCAGGGGGTTTCGGGCTCAAGCCCGCTGTTCGCGTCATGACCGGATAGAGGGTCGATATAATAAATCCTGTCTCGGATCATAATTGTTTCTCCTTGCCGTGCTCCGGTTTTTGTCAAAGTTGACAGCACGTTTGATTGCCTAATCCTCTTTTTTCCAGGGGGTCGGTCATATTCCGGCCTTCTCTCTCTCATGTTTGTGGTGCACGGGTTTGTGAGTATGTGAGGGGCGTGTGGCAGGGGGTGTCTTCGACAAGTTTTGGCAATCATGCCCGCATATCGACCGGGACGAGCGTCGTAGCTGATCCGTCAGGGAATAGTGCTATTCTTTCGGCCATTTCCCCGAATACTCAAAAAATGGTTCTTCACGGTTTTCTGTAAAATTTTGAATTCTGAATTTGAATTCAGAATTCAATATTCAATATTTCTGTCTTGTCCTGATATAAGTTGACACCTGCAACAAAAAAGGCAGGTAGTCATGAAGAAAATAATCCGTTACAGTGAAGCATTCAAGCTCCAGGTTGTCAGAGAGCTTGAAGCAGGTAAACACCCCAGTTGTGAAGCGGCCCGCAAGGCTTATCGGATTGGGGGC
>JAWOEV010000155.1:0-8432 GCA_046482565.1 Lentisphaeria bacterium
ACCCCCAAAAACCTGAGCACTGAAAAGCAGGTGCGGGCAAAGTTGAAAAAAGTGACCGAAGAAATAACTCTTGACGGCGTAAGAGCCATGGGATATCGGTCGTGTAAAGACTTCATCGAGGAGTATGTTCAATGTTTTTCTTTAAACACGACTTGACAACTCAAACCACAGACCTGCAATATCCGGGCTAAATCGAAATCGAAATCTGGATCGCTATCGATATTGAAAACACCACAAGCTCGATTTCGATCCCGATCAGGACTTTGCCAAATAAGGAATTACTTATGCGCTATACACAATATGGAAAGCTCGAAGAACAAGTGTCATCTGTAGGCTTCGGCGGGATGCGGTTTGATACTGATCGCCCTCTGCAGGAGAATGTGGAACTGGTACATCACGCCTTTAACCGTGGTATTAATTATTTTGATACCGCTCCGGATTATTGCGGCGGCGAAAGTGAAAAAATATTCGGGGAAGCGTTCAAAACAATGCCGCGGGATGATTTCTTTGTTTCTACTAAGGCCATGCCGGTCAAGTATGATACAGCCGATAAGGCTCGCCAGGCGGTGGAGCAATCACTTGAGAAAATGCAGGTCGATAAGATCGACTTTTATCACGTATGGTGCCTGCGTAAGATGGAGCATTACGAGTTGGCCATGCGGCCCGGGGGGCAGTACGAGGGACTCCTGCAGTGTAAGGAAGAAGGGCTCATTGATCACATTGTTTTTTCTTCACATCAACCCGGGAATGAAATCCGGCAGATCCTAGAGGACGATAAATTTGACGGCGTACTGCTCGGCATGAACATCCTCAATTTCCCCTATCGTTGGGATGGCGTGGAGGCCGCTGATAAGCTGGGGTGCGGCGTGGTGGCTATGAATCCGCTGGCTGGCGGGGCTATCCCGAATAACGAAGACCGGCTGGACTTTTTAACCCGGCAAAACGAAACCCCGACAGAAGCCGCCCTGCGCTTTATTGTCGGTTGTCCGTATGTTGATATAGCGCTGGTTGGTTTTACCAATAAAGAGCATATTGATGAGGCATGTCGCATCGCGGACGCCAACGAACCATTGTCTGACGAACAGCTTGAAAACATCCGCCGGAACCTGCACGAAAGTATGTCCGAAATCTGCACCGGTTGCGGCTACTGCACCGGTTGTCCTCAGAATATTCCCATCCCCTCCTATATGCAGGTGTACAATGACAAACCGTTGTTCGGCGTTACCGATGAGGAGATGAAGAACAAGCTCAAGTTCCATCACCAGTGGGGTTGGCTGGTAGGTCGTCGGGCGGATGCCGCCGACTGCATAGAGTGCGGTATCTGTGAAGAAAAATGCACTCAGAAACTTCCCATCATAGAACGTCTTAAAGAACTTGCTGAATGGGAAAGCCACTTGGACGACTAACCCGTAATTGACAGGTCTCAGTATTACATGATTGATTTTCAGAATATTACCAAGGCGTTCGGAGCGCAGGAAGTGTTGCGTGATGTCTCGTTCCGGGTTAACCCGGGTGAACACGTCGGGATTACCGGCCCGAACGGGGCCGGGAAAAGTACAATATTTAAGCTTCTTACCGGGGAAATAACCCCGGATGACGGTGCCATATCGGTGCCGCGTGATACACGGATTGGCCACTTGCATCAGCAGTTGAATGCGCACGCGCAGGATACAACGTTGCTTGCGTACGCTGAGAACGCGGTCGGTGAGTTGAATGATATTGAAAATGAAATCCACCGGCTGGAAGCCCGTCTCGCAGAAGCCGGAGAAGGAGGAGCGACTTCGAAGGATATTATGCAGCTCGGCGAACTGCAGTCGCGCTTTGAACATTTGGGGGGGTATGAAATCCAGAGCCGGGCCGAGGCAACTCTATCCGGTCTCGGCTTTTCAACCGCCGCATTCCAACGGCAATTCACTGAATTCAGCGGCGGTTGGCAGATGCGAGCCGAGCTGGCGCGCGTCCTGACGGCGAACCCCGATATCCTGCTGCTGGACGAGCCGACTAATTATCTTGACGTCGGAGCGGTGGAATGGCTGCGCAGTTATCTCCGGGATTTTGCCGGTATTATGTTGCTGATTTCGCATGACCGGTACCTGCTTAATTCACTGACCCATGTAACCCTGGAGGTCGCCAACGGCATGGCCGATCGCTATGCCGGCAATTACAACCATTATGTGGAGGCGCGGCAGGCCCGCCGGGAACAAATGGAAGCGGCGCGTAAGAACCAAGAGCGTAAGCGCGAACAGATTGAACGGTTTGTTCAACGTTTCCGCTATCAGGCCAACAAGGCGTCCCAGGTCCAAAGCCGCTTGAAAATGCTTGACAAAATGGAGGAAATACAGGTGCCCGGCAACGCCGCCCGCCCGGCTGACATCAAACTTCCGAAGCCGCAAAGATCCGGGCATGAAGTAATTCGCATAGAGCAGGGCGGGGTGACGTATGACGGCGATAACTGGGTGTTCAGAAATCTGGATTTCCGTCTGGAAAGGGGAATGAAAGCAGCCATCGTCGGACCCAATGGCATGGGTAAGACTACGCTCCTGCGGGTGTTGGCCGGGAAATTAACCTTACAGGAAGGCAAACGGCAACTCGGGACCAAGGTTAAGCCGGGTTATCAGGCCCAGGAATTCACCGATATCATGGATACTGCGAAGAATGTCTTCAGTACAGTTCGGGACGGAGCGGCGGAGGCAACGGATGGTGAAGCGCGCAGTCTTTTAGGGAGCTTTGGATTTTCCGGCGATTCGGTCGAGAAAACTGTCGAGGTTCTGAGCGGCGGTGAAAAAGTGCGGTTGGCGTTGGCCCGTATGCTCTTGCGGGCCCCGAATTTCATTCTGCTTGATGAGCCGACCACGCATCTGGATATCCCCACGCGCCAAGCGTTAGAAAACACACTGATGAACTATAAAGGGACCTTGTGCTTTGTCAGCCACGATATCGAATTCATCCGACACGTGGCCGATACTATATATGCTATCGGGCCGGAGGGTCTGACAAAATATTTCGGCGGGTATGATTACTACCGGCGTAAATTAGCCGAAGCTGAGGAGTTCGAAGGCAGTTGGCCGGCGGATCGTAACAGCGGGCTGGCAAAAAAGGGGGCCGGTGGAACCGGTAATCGCCAGGCCCAGCGTAGGCACAAGGCACTCAGCCGCAAGGAGATCAGCCGCAAAATCAAGCCATTGCAACGCCGGGCCAAAAGCGCTGAAGCCCAAGTCCAGGCCTTGCAAACAGAACAAAAAGAACTTCTGGCCAAGATTCAAGCCGATCCAATGCGGTCAGATATGGCGGATATCAACCGGCGCCTAGCCGAGATTCAGAAAGGGATCGACGAAGCGACCGTTGCCTGGGAGGAGGCCGAACTGGCGATCGAAGAGCTGCAATAATTCTTGATAGCGGCCTTGCGTCAATTGGTCACGGTGTCCGCAATTATTTGGGTTCCGATACCGCGCTTGGTGAAAATCTCCAGCAACAGGGAGTGCTGAACGCGGCCGTCGATCATGTGGACTTTACTAGTACCGGCCAGCACGGCATCCGCGGCGCTGCGGACTTTGGGTACCATGCCGCTGCCGATGACGCCGTCGGCGATAGCTTGTTCGACATCGTGAACATGCATTGAGGAGATGCGGGATGTGTTATCGGCGGCATCACGAAGAATACCCGGGACATCACTCAGGAAAGCCAGTTTCCGGGCTCTCAGATGCGCCGCTATTTGGCAGGCTGTCATGTCAGCGTTCACATTATACAGCGTTCCGTCTTCGCCTTTGGCCAGCGGCGTTATGATCGGGACACAGCGGGTATCCAGGGCGGTACGGATTTTTTCGGTGTCTACCGCTGTGACTGCGCCGACGTGGCCTAAGTCCAGGGCCGCACCTGTATCAGAGTCGGTAGCTGTCTTGCGTTCCGCGGTAAGAATGTCTTTGCCGGAGACCGCCAGAGGATGCCCGTTGAATTCACGCATGAGTTCGACGAGGTTGGCGTTTACCTGGTTATGGAGAACATCGTCGACAATCTTGATAGTATTATCATCAGTGTATCGCAGGCCCTGTATAAAACGGGGTTGTATCCCCGCCTCTTTGACTTTGGCGCTGATCGCTTTGCCACCGCCGTGAACCACGATTGGTCGCATGCCAGCGCATTCCATGAAAACAATGTCGCGAATAACCCCCCGGGTCTTTTCGGGGTCCTCCATTACACTGCCGCCGAATTTGACCACCACAATACTGTCCCGAAACTCCTGGATATAGGGCAAAGCCTCCATAAGTACGGCGGCCTTTTCAATTAGGCGATCCATTACCTTAACTCCCTTTGTTTATTTGCATGCTGTTGGGTGCGAACCTATTTTACTGCATAGAAGCGGGTATGACAAATGCCCAATAGGTTTCCCGCTGTTTGTGCGAAGCAGTAATCTATTGAATGCGTTTGTTGCAAACACCGCTCCGCATTTTTATGCGTAAAAAATAGCTGGCAATGTCCATTTTAAACGGAGAAATGATAGACTTTGTACTACGATTATTTTGGTTTCAAAGAATCACCGTTCCGGATTACTCCTGATCCAAAGTACTTGTTTTTCAGTGAACAGCACCGGGATGCCCTTAATTATCTGGTGTATGGAATCCGGGACCGTAAAGGTTTTATTCAGGTAACCGGCGAGGTGGGGGCGGGGAAGACCACGGTCTGCCGGGCGTTTTTCAATGAACTGGATAACGGTACCGTTACCGGCTTGATCCTTAACCCTATGCTGTCCGGACCGCAGCTTTTACGGGCTGTTCTAACTGAGCTTGAAGTCCCCGGTGTGAAGCGTGACCGGTTGCAGAATTATGAGCTGTTGAATCAGTTTCTGCTGCAGAAATTAAGCGAAAAAACAGATGTAGTTCTCGTCGTTGATGAAGCGCAGGATTTGTCCGGGGAAATGCTGGAGATGATCCGCCTGCTGTCAAACCTGGAGACGGATAATCAAAAGCTTATCCAGATTGTCCTCATGGGACAGCCGGAATTGCGCGATAAACTTAATAAGCCCGCTTTGCGTCAGTTGCGGCAGAGAATTACTGTACGGTATCATATCAACCCGCTGACGGAAGATGAAACGCGACGCTATCTTCAACATCGAATCACGATCGCCGGCGGTCAGGGCGTGCCATGGTTCGATAAAGCGGCCGTCCGGCGTATTTACCGATATTCCAAGGGTATCCCGCGAATGATTAATGCCATAGCGGATAAATCGCTGTTGGCGGGATATGTTCAACGCAAAGATCATATAACCGGGCGCATAGTGCGGCGGGCCGAAAAAGAAATGGAGGATAAAGAATCATGAGTCTTATCAGCGATGCTCTTAATCAGGCGCGCGATGAACATACCCGTCCGAAAGAAGAACAGGCAGGCGAGGGTTCCGGCCGTGAAGGCGGTTCTCCGAATATACCTTCGACACCGTCAGGCGGCCCGCGAAGGAGCGGCGGTAACGACTGGATGATTCTGGGGATTGTCTTGTGCTGCGCCATACTGGTAGTTGCACTGGCGGGGGCCGCTTTTTACATTTATATCCAACAAAGGAAGGCCGACGAAGAGGCGGCGGCAGAAAAACAAGCAGAAAATGAGCTGATTGAAGAAGCCCTGCCCGGCGAATCAGCTGAAACCGGAGCAGCACAGGATAAAACCGCTGGTGATACTGACGCTCCTGAGGACAAAGCCGTTACGGCACAACCGAAAGATACCGATGAAGAGGATGAAAAAGTTGCGGATGCAAATGAAGCCGGTGAAACGCCGAAAAAAGTATCGCAAATTAAGACCGCTCCGAAGCGTATCCGCAATCAATATAGGGTCAGCGGTATTATGCAGGGCGATTCCGGCCGTCTGGCGATCATCAACAGCAAAATCGTCGGTGAAGGAGATACCGTGGAAGAAGCAGTTGAAGTCAGTGAAATCGGTAAAGATTTCGTTATTTTGAAGGTCGACAAAACGAAATATAAGATATCACTTTGAGTTCATAATCCCTTGCCGCAAAGGTATTCAACGGTGCCACTGCCACTTTACGGGAAAACGGCCATTCAAGCACCGGCGATTACGATATCGTTTATCTCGTGTCCTCCTCTTCGGCATGCCCTGAAATCCTTATTTCGAAATGCCGACTTTCATAATCTCAATCTAACGCCATACTTTCGCCCAAAAATACCCGCAGAGCCCGGGAACGGGAACAATAAAGTCAAATTAGAGGACGGACCCGGCTTTTCCCACACCTGATGCCTTTTGCGCTGTGGCGCAACAATGACCTGTGGAACCTTCTGCCAGCGTCACATAACGCGAACAACCAGAAGCGGGATAAACTGGTGAGTCGTCGAGTACTTCACCGGCAACGTGACACGATAATCGGCTACTGGGAACTGGTTCGTTCCGCATTCGGCGACTGCTTTGACTATGAACTGAGTCGATCTCTCACAGGTGGCGAGAGATTGCCTTCCAACTGGAAAAACAAGGCGTTTTCCGCACTGTCTGCCACTGTTGAAACGGTTGCTTTGCAGCGCGGAATTCCGCGCTGGGAACCCGAGCCGATGTGTGCCGCCGATATTCCTGAGTCACCCTCCCCGGAAGAATATTCTGGAATCAAGCTGCTATCCTTCGAAGACATTGATGTCGCTCAGCTTCACGAGTACCTGCCTCTGGTTGGCGAACTTGCGGCGGGCGTTGCCTGGGACGGCTTTCTGACGGATCAACTGGACAACGCTCAGGAAGTTGAGTGGGTAAAAGTACCGGAGCGCATGCGCGGCAAAAGACGCTTCGTTGTGCGTATTGCTGGCGAATCCATGTGCCCCACTCTAAAAAAAGGGGATTTGGTTGTATTCGAATATCATCGCCGTCCGAGAAAACAAAACCAAATCGTGATCGCCGCACTCGCTGAGTTTGGAACCACCTCAGGGATAACTGAAACTGTGAAGCGTTTGAACGAGACAGAACACAATTGGGAATTCATCGCCGATAACCCCGACTACCCAGATTTCTCAATTCCAAAATCTGAGGCTGACTATCCCATCCTCGGGACAATAGTGGGAGTGTTAGGGACTGGGAAATAGAAGCTACTTATGGTACCGAAGAACACCCGTGGTATTGTCTCGCTTTGTAAACGGCCGTGTAATCTGCTATCATTCATAGTGTTAAGGGGCTAATTTACAGTCTCGAAAAAAAGCGGTCCCTGGCATCGACATAATCGGAGGCAGTAGTGGTTCATTATGAAATCAAAATCAGCTCCAAAATTTATCTGGTTAATGCTTTTTACAGCACTGGGGCCTTCGTTGTGCGCAGGGGCCTTTGCGGGTGATCTGCAGGTTTTTGAGGAGGCTGTTATCAGAGACGCCAGATCAAACGACGGTGACAGTTTTCGAGTTGATCTCGGGGAGAGGGAGTGCATCCTCCGATTGTACTTCGTTGATTGTCCTGAAACAAGCGCAAATTCAAAGACGAATGCCCGTCGGGTTCGTGAGCAATTGCGTTACTTCGGGGTGGACGCAAAACAGTTGGTGGGTTATGGCAGGAAAGCTAAAGAATTTACTGCACAGGCTTTAGATGCGCCTTTCATTGTACACACATCGTTTGCATCCGCGGGCGGACGTTCAGAGGAGCCGCGCTACTACGCGTTCGTGACTACGTCCGACGGACACGATCTGGCTGCCCGGCTCGTCGAACACGGCTTTGCCAGAAATCACGGACTCGGGCGGGAAACACCCGGGAAAGTAAAACGTGACGACGCCAAAGCCCATCTGAATGACCTTGAAGTTGCCGCCATGATGAAACGCAAGGGAATTTGGGCACATGCCGATGCCGACCGCATTGTCGAACTGCGCGCCGAACAGCGAAAAGAAGAAGCGGAACTCGAAGATTTGCGGAATGCAACCGGTAACAGCGATCTGGTCGCTAATCCAGTGAACATCAACCATGCCACGGCAGAACAGCTCCAGCAACTCAAGGGTATCGGACCCATTCTTGCCAAACGCATAGAGGATGCCCGCCCTTTCGAGACCATAGACGATCTGAAAAAGGTAAAAGGCATAGGCCCGAAGACTCTTAAACGCTTGCGAGATCAGGTGGTGCTGACAGACAATACTTCTAAAACGGATGGGGACTCGTCAAAGACGCAGTAACCCCTGATCGCAATCCTTAGCCACAATGCCATGTGATTGCAATATTATCTCTAAGATTCTTTCTTAAGCATAAAAGTAAATCCTGACATGTGCAAGGGAACCTTGCAAATGGTGCAGATCCCAAGATTCTTTATCCCTAACTTCTGAAGGATTTGCTTGACTGAATAACTTCATCGGTTACTATTATTGTTAACAATTTTATTTATAAACTATATTTGGAATGGAAGACCAAATCGGTGGTTAAGGAAGTTGAATGGCGGAAAAGTTTTTCAAAAACCCAATACTGAATTCTCCCTACGAATA